>CACXDE010000269.1 GCA_902766305.1 uncultured Ruminococcus sp.
AAGCTTTTTTACGCACCTGTCTATAATGGATTTTTCGTTGGAAGTCAGTCCCATGCCCTTTGCAGTTTCGCAGATCGACATAACAAATTGTGATTTCATAGCGATAGCATTAGCACCTTCATCGGAGTAGCTCAGATCGGTATCAAACACGTTAAAGTGTGTCGGGGAGTTAGGCGATATCTTCAAAAGCTCACCGCCGAAAGCTTCACATAGCGGAGCATATTCATTTTCGGGATCTATGACTATTATCTCATCATCGGGGTGCTTGAAAATAACGTCCACAAGTTCCGCCTTTGTAAACATGGATTTACCAGAACCTGATGTTCCGAGAGTAAAGCCGTTGCTGTTCATTTCACTTGTTCTGTCGAGTACGATAAGGGAGGTTGTCGAAGCATTGGAGCTTATCCCGTAACAGGTTCCGTTTTCGGCAAAGTGGTTTACCGCAGAAAAAGGAAGAAGTATTCCTGCCGCATCTGACAGCAGATATGTACAGACAGAGCTGTCATTTGACGTGAATTGATTGTTTGCAACGGGCATTATTGTAGTAAGTCCCTTTGCCTGCTGCATAGTCAGAATATCAAGCTGAACCTGATGTTCCATAGCTTTGTCGCAGATAAACTGAGTGAGGAGTTCAAGCTTTTCCTTTGTATCAGCAGAAACAGCGACAAAAACTCCGACCTTAAAAAGCTCACAGTTACTGTCCGAAAGCTGATTTTGCAGATCTTCAAGTTCTTTCAGCGATTCAAGATATGAAAAAGGAATGAAGTCAGTACCGGATTTATAGTTCTTTTCTTTACGCTTCTGTATCCTGCCCTGAAGATCGAATATCCTCTTTTTGATAAGTGCTGCGGCTTCGCCCTTGTCCATTCGTACAAGATGTTTTGATACGGCTATCTTTTCACTGTTGTCAAGAAGATTTGAAATAAACTTGTCATCAAGACTGCGGTCATATCTTTTGACAAACAATACACGGGTAAATGATGTGCCTATCTGTATCTCTTTCGGCTTGAAGCTGAACATCGACGGTGCAATATAATCCTTGATTCTCCGTCCACGGCTTAAAAAGTTCTTAGGCAAAAGAAAATCTACATGGTCAAACTGATGATAGAATTTATGGAGTATCGAAAATACTTCCATAGGCTGGAGCTGTTTTGTGTCCGATTTCATAGAGTGAAAATATGCCTGAATGTCATGATAGTATCTCAGAAGAAGAGCAGCATCCTCAAATTTGGATTTGGGAGAAAAGCTCATTGCTATCAGACGTATTTTTTTTGAAGCGCCCTGATTTGCCTTTTCAACATAGCTTTCCATCACATGACAGTAATCTTTGTACAGTTCTTTTCCGAAACGGTTTTTTGCTTCATCGGGTATAATAGCTTTTCTCAGCACTTCAACATTGATCTCTGTATTCATAATAAATTCCTGATACTGTACATGAGTAGGCAGAGAATTAAGAAGCTTGATGTATTTGTGGTATACATCTTCCTGCTCATTGTCACGTATAAGAATATAGTCTATGTCCTCAAATGCAAAAATTATGGTATACTTGTTTTCACCGACAAGAAAAAGACCATTGTCATAGGCTTCAATAAAAGGAATTGTGTCTTGTGCAGTTTTCGGAAGTTCGGTAGTCTTTTTGTAGGGGGACCTTTTCTTTTTAGAAAAGAGTAAACTCATCTTTATCGTACACTCCTTTGGTATTTGAATAAGGACGTTTGTCTGCACCTTTTAGTATTTTCAGAAGAAACATAAAAAGGTTCAGTTCATTTATGCGGATCACACCGATACCCGCAATTATCGAAACCTCACCGAATATGATCCACATCAATACATCCGTTATTATATAGTCTTTCAGCAAAAAGAATGTTCCAAGACCGACAATTACAGCTATTCCGAGCCATATAAGCTGACTGACGCTCAGATTGAAGATCACTCCGCCCTTATTCATTATGTTTTTTGTAACTTTAACTTTTTTAATCAATTGTTTTACCTCCGTCAGCTCAGATACTCTATGTTTTTATATCCGCCGTGAATCAATGACAGCTGTGCTGCCGCTTTAGAATCCCTGTAATAGTGAATAGTTGTATCTATCGGAACGCTGACAGGTGCAAAGCTTGTTTCCTTACCTAAGATATAGATATCTTTCATATTGTAGCAGCAGTCAAAAGCCGTTGAAACACTTCGGCAGTTTTCGGGAACGGTAAAGCTTGTTATATGGGTATCGAAAAATGCGTCCTTACATATGGAGCTTAGCTTTGAATCAGAGAAAAATTTAACCTCTTCCAATGATTCACAGCCGTAAAAACAGGAGTCTTTTATAGTCACTACATCAGAAGGAATAGTAACAGATGTAAGCGAAATATTTTCTTCAAACGCACCTTTTCCGAGAGCAGTTACTTTAAGACCGTTTATTTTATCGGGTATTTTAAGATTATTGTCAGAGCCGTTGTATTTTGTAATGGTTATACCGCCGTCACCTTTTTCCACACCGTCAGCATTTTCATTAGTTGTATATTCAAAGTCAGTCAGTTCGGCTGAAGGTTCGTTTTCAACACTTTTTTCCGTTTCCGAACTTGCAGTAAATAATTCGCCCAAGTCAACAACTGCCCCGGAAGTCTGCACACTGCTTTCGGTATTTTCTGATTTCTTATCAGCTGAGGATTCTGCAGGACTGCTTTCAGCAGAAGATTCTTCCGTGATGGAGCTTTCCTCCGGTTCACGGTTTTTGCATGAGCAGAGAAAAGCGGAAGAAATAAGTGACAATGCAACTAAAAATAATATTGATCTGTTTTTCATTAATAAACACCTCATTTTAGTTAACAAGATTTTTAAATACTTGCGGCGGTTTTATCATAAGACGGCAGGCTGCTGCAAAAACTGTTCCGAATATGATCAGTTTTTTGACCTGTTCGCCCACATCAAACTCCGACAGATTCATATGATCGGAGAGGTCGCCCATTGATGTGTACCAATAGATAAAAGCGGCGTAAACTATTCCCATAAATATGACCTCCACCACAACAGAAAGGAATGTGGCAACAAAATTTCTGAAATACTGCTTTGTCGCATCACCTACAAGGCAGGCAAA
>CACXDE010000270.1 GCA_902766305.1 uncultured Ruminococcus sp.
CTGTTCTTTGTTCGGATATAACCTGTACTTATATGCCTTTAACATATGCTCTCACCGCCTTTATCCTTGATTTTCTATATATTTCTTCCGACACATTCCCTACACTCTTGTACTCATAAGATTATTATATCAAAAAGCTGCGCTTTTTGCAACCTTAACCCACCGTATAAAGCCGGTGGGATTGCGGTTGCCATTTTTTCAACAAAGATAATTTTTATCGTTGCTAACAATAATTTTACATTTACTGCCAGCGAGTCCCCGATTCTACAAAAGTCTTGCACAGCTTTCAGAGCTTTTCTGCATAATATTACCTTTAATGACAATAAATGGAATATTATGATGATGTTATGCATACAAATGTAAAAAATATATTTTAGGCTGGTGCTTTTATGAGACGAAAAAAAATACCTTTCTCAGACATTGCCGGATTCTTCATTGTCAGTATTGCAGGCTGTATAGGACATTTTATATATGATCTCAGCGGAAAAAGTCCTCTTACAGCCGTTCTTACTCCGGTGAATGAAAGTACATGGGAACATCTTAAGCTTTTGTTCTTTCCCTTTCTATTCTATATTTTAGCAGAATTTTTTATTTACGGCAAGCATATAAGCGGATTTATTTTTTCGTGTACTATAGGTATCCTGTGCGGTATGATATTTATCCCCTGCGCATTTCATCTGGTTACGGCTGTTTTCGGAAAAAGCAGCTTTCTTGTCAATATCGCTATATATTTTATATCAGTTTTTATAGCCTTCAAGGTGCGGACATACCGCATAGAAAACAACTGCGACAAGGGAAAAAAACGGACAGTTCCGGGTCTGATAATTCTTTTTTGTATGACGGTTCTTTTTGCCGGATTCACCTATTTTCCGCCGGAATCTCCGCTGTTTGAAAATCCTGTCAGCGAGTAATAATTACGTTTCTGCTTAATTCGTTTGCTGCATATTTTACTCAAAATCCATTGAAATTTAAATGATATTGGTGTATAATAGTATTGAGGAAACATTGCTTTGATAGGTATAACAACATACTTTTTCATATGTTCTCCTTAATGACTGCTGACGGTTTCGTCAGCACTGAAGCAAAAAAACAGAAAGGTGGTATATTATGGGATTTTTTGACAAAAATCAGAATAACAACGGGTATACTGATCTCAGAGGCATGAATATGAACAGCGGCTATCAGCAAAACCCATACCAGCAGGATCCATATCAGCAAAATTCTTATGGGCAGTATCCATACCAGCAGGGAGCGTATGGTCAGCAGGCAATGTATCAGCAGCCAATGCAAAATTACGCAGGTTCAGCGATGTCTCTCTCTGACTTCACTTCAAAGGTTTATCTGCAAATGTTTATCGGTCTTGCGATTACATTCGGTATCGGTCTTTTTACTGTACTTAATCCAGAGCTTGCAATAAACATTATTGCTGAGCATATCGAGATTTTCTTGGTTTTGTGTCTGGTTGAAGTGATACTGGTGTTCGTGCTTGGATTGTTTATCTCAAAGATAAGTTCCACAGCGGCAACCGTTGTTTTCTACGCTTATTCGATAATTAACGGTATTACAATTGCGCCGGCACTTCTTTTGTTTGATTTGAATACTGTATTCTGGGCAATTGCCGTGACAGCCGGTATCTTTGGCGCAATGTCTTTTGTAGGAAAGGTCTCTAAAATAGACGTATCCAGATGGGGTTCTATACTTATGTTCGGACTTATAGGTCTGCTGCTGTTCTCTGTTATCGCTCTGATATTCGCTATCCCTATGAGCGATCTGATAATCTGCATAATTGGCATAGCTCTCTTTATGGGATTCACGATCTATGATACAAAGAAAATAAAGGATTACTACAATTCATCCTCTTACAGCGAGGAAGGACAAAAGAAAACTGTGATAATCGCTGCTTTACAGCTTTATCTGGACTTCATCAACCTTTTCCTTTATATTCTCAGACTTTTCGCAAGAAACAGAAATTAAATACTGTTTCAGGTCTTTTCCGCAAAAAAATCCGGAAAGGACCTGATTTTTTGCTTATCGGCAAATTATGATCGGCAGCAGTGCATGGAATTTGCATTATAATTCAAAATTATAACATTCAGACACCGGAAGCTCGCTGGGAATAGCACTGCCCGTGATTCATAAAAGCGGTAATTTTATAGAAATCAGTGCAAGACTGGTGTGGGAGTGCCGACACGGCACTGGCACTGCCCGTGATTCATAAAAGCGATGATTTTAAAGAAAGCAGTGCAAGACTGGTGCGGGTCCGGCGGCTCGCCGGCTCGCCGGATTTTTTTGTTTTATGCTATAAATTCATTGATTTTTTCTTTTATTTGGGGTAAAATAGAATAGTGTAATTATGTAACCAAAAACATACATTTACAAATGAAAGACGAGGCAGATATATGAAGTTTTCTGAAATGAAATACGAGAGACCTGATGTTGAAATATTCAGATCAATGGCGGATTCTATAAAGGAACATTTTTCCTCTGCAAAAACCTTTGAGGAGGCTGACAAGGCTTTCCTTGAATGGGACAGCTGTTCTTCTCACGTTGAAACAATGATGAGCATTGCTTATGTCAGAAACAGTATAGATACTACTGATAAGTTTTACGAAGAGGAAGTAGAATATATAGATGATGTATCTCCGGTTTTTTCACAGCTGCAGCAGGAATTTACAAAGCTTTTAGTTGAAAGCTCATTCCGTCCCCAGCTTGAAGAAAAATACGGAAAGCTTATGTTTAAAAACGGGGAGATTTTTTTAAGCTCCTTTTCACCTGAAATAATACCGGAGACACAGGAAACAAACAAAATCGAAACAGCGTATCAGAAGCTTATTGCTTCCGCTCAGATAGATTTCGAGGGAGAAAAAAGAACTATTTCTCAGATGCACCCTTTTAAAGAAAGCAGAGACGATGATATCAGAAGACGCGCATGGACAGCCGAGGGCAGCTTTTACAGCGGACATCAGAAGGAGCTTGACGATATTTACGATAAAATGGTACATCTGCGTGATAAAATGGCACATAAGATGGGCTATGATAACTTTGTGAAATTAGGCTATCTCCAGATGACAAGAAACTGCTATACACCTGAGGATATAGAAAAATTCAGGAAAGCTGTTGTAAAATATATAGTTCCTGTCGCTGATAAGCTGTACAGGGAACAGGCTAAAAGAACCGGCATGGAATATCCGCTGACATTTGCCGACGCGGCTTTGAAATTCCGTGACGGAAATCCTCTTCCAAAGGGCAGCTCTCAGGATATCCTGAACACAGGTAAAGAACTGTATCACATGCTGTCAAAGGAATCGGGCGAGTTTATTGATATCATGTTTGAGGACGAGCTTATGGATGTTCTCAGCAAAAAAGGCAAAGCCGGAGGCGGATACTGTACACAGCTTCCTGATTATAAAGTTCCGTTTATTTTTTCAAACTTTAACGGTACTGCTGATGATGTTGAGGTTATCACACATGAAGCCGGTCACGCATTCGCTTTTTACACAGCGAGAGATATCGTACCCTCTGCAAATCAAAGTCCTACTATGGAATCATGTGAGATACACTCAATGACTATGGAATTTTTCGGATGGCTGAAAAGCGATGATTTCTTCGGCAAGGACAGTCAGAAATTCAGGTACAGTCATCTTTTCAGTGCCTTGACATTTATTCCCTATGGCACTATGGTGGATCACTTCCAGCATATAATGTATGAATCGCCTGAATTAACTCCGGATCAGCGTCATGACGTTTGGCGACAGCTTCTTAGTGAATATATGCCGTGGCTAAGGCTTGACGGTTCACCCTTCTACGGTGAAGGAAAGGGCTGGCAGAGACAGATACACATTTATGAAAATCCATTCTATTATATTGATTACTGTCTTGCACAGACAGCAGCGCTGGAGTTTTGGGTAATAATGCAGAGAAGTCATGATGAAGCATGGGAACGGTATATAAAGCTTGTCAGAAAAGCCGGAACTCAGACATTTACAGAGCTTCTTGATACAGCCGGTCTTCGCTCTCCGTTCGATGAAGGATCACTGAAAGAGATCGCTGAAACAGCAGAAAAGAGACTGTCTGAAATAACATTTTAACAAAACCTTAATGCACATTATTGTGCCGGAATAATAAAAAGAACAGGAGTATAAAAAATGGTCGTTATATCTTATGTGACTGCTATCGCCGCAGTCATTATCGTGTGGGTAGGTCTGCGTGTGTATTGGAATTATAAAAAGGATAAAACAGATACTCTTTATGAGATCAAGCTGCTTGGGTTCCTTTTCAGCTTGCTGCTGATAATGAGGGTTTCTTTCTTCCATGGACCTGTCGCAAGCCAAAGCATAGAATCTATCGTTATCAATTTTAAAAAATTGCAGCCTCAGATCAATCTTGTGCCTTTTGCCGGTATTTCATTCGGTGACTTTTTAGGAAAGATACTTTTATTCCTGCCCTACGGTCTTACGATGAAGCTCTGCTTCGGAAAAAGAGCAGAAAAAATCGGAAAAGTCGTTTTATGGGGTGCATCTCTTTCCTGCGGAATTGAACTGTTCCAGCTTTTATGTACAAACCGTGTAACAGATCTTAATGATCTTATTGCTAACACTCTCGGCGTTTTAGCCGGCATAGGAGCATATTACCTCATTCTGCACATTATCAGGATCAATAAAGAGGCTGCTGTTGAAAGAGCAGAAAGCCTGAAAGAAAAAGAAACCAAAAATGAAGAATCAAAATCAGAAAAAGATAACGGCACAAAAACAGAAGATAAAGAGATGGTATCAGATACAAAGGCTGAAACAGTTGAAGTAGAAGTTGAAACAGATTCTGAAACCATGATGTCAATATCAGAAAAGCTTAAGCAGATGAAAAAATAAGCAGAAAATAATCCGCTCTCATACGGGAGCGGATCTTTTTTCTGCGTTTATGATTATATCAATTATATCACATTCATATGGTACATATTTTCCTGACTCAAAAGCATTCTGCTCACTGAAACAGCTAATGCCGTTATTCACATGAGCAGTGCTGCGGTATATCATATATGGTACAGGCTCAGCAGTGTTTTCTCCGGTAACACAAGAAGTGGAAACAGAAGATACTACAGCTATAGTGTATTCATCATAATCTGATCCTTCAAGTGAATCAATAAGAGGTCTTATAAACTCCCTGTCTACGGCTTCAATACATTCAGCCTTCTCTTCTGGAGTACAATTCCTGCCGCAGTATATCGGGTCAGGAATGTGAACATACAAAAGATCACTGTTATCAAGACACGACAATACCGTATCAACATCTGCACTCGCAGGTACCGCCTTTATTCCCATGAGCATCCCCATCCCCTCCATAACAGGATATGGAGATATCATAGATGCCGTAAGACCATATTTTTCGGAAAAAGGCACAATATCCGGTATTACACCCTCACCCCAGAGCCACAATGCACTGGCAGCACTTCCGTCCTGAGCATAAACAGGTTCGCTGCTGATAACCTCTGCGCTTCTCCTTATAATGGATGAGAGTACAGGAGTGAAATCCCCTTTAGGAAGACAGTCAGAAACCTTTTCACCGCATATAGCTGACGGCGGATACAAAATCCCCGGTTCGGGTTCGCCCTTTTTCCAGACAAGAAAAACACCGTTATTTTCAGCACAGTAAAAGTGAAAAATATCATTACTGATATTCTCATTCATTATTTCTGCCAACTTCTTAGCGGCTTCATCATCTATATCACTCCAGGCAGACAATACAACACGTTCACCAAACTGCTCCTCATCACTGAACTGAACAGGGGTACACCTGAACACAACATCATCTTTCTCAAAGGGTATACCCGATGATACTGCTTCAAATATCGTGACAGCCCCCCACGTACTTTTCGGTCTATAACCAAGTACAGTCATATTCCCACGCATTGCCTCAGGATACGACATAGAATCAGACAATTTAACAAGTCCCATTTCAGCCCTCTGCGCAAGCAAATCCAGTCCGGGTGTTACTGCCGCCGAAAGAGGAGTATACCCGTCAGTAACCTCGATAAGCCGCTCTGAAAGACCGTCACACACAATTACTATGTACTTCATCAGAGAAAATGCTTCCTTAGCTCCTCGCCGCTCTGCTGGCAAAGATAAGCCGGCGGTACATCCAGCACAGTCCTTGCGCCGGTCTGACCTTCATCTGCCATACGCTTTACTGCTCTTGCATACGCAATGAGAACGCTTGTAGTGAACTCAGGGTTTGAATCTAATTTCAGACTATATTCTATTATATGCTTATGCTCCTTGTTTACACCGGTACAGCCTGTTCTGAACACAAATCCGCCGTGAGCCATTCCGGCATGATCTCTGAGCAGCTCCTCTTCACTGATAAAGTGTACAACCGTATCATAATCCGCAAAATAGTTAGGCATTTCCTTTATCTCTTTTTCAACCTTTGCTGCATCAGCGCCTTCCTCAAGAACTACAAAGCATTCTCTGAGATGCTTATCTCTTGTTGACAGCTCAGGATTTTCACCGCTTCTTACAGCGTCAAGCGCCTTATCTATCGGAATAGTATACTGCTTTGCATTCTTTACACCGTCAATCCTTCTGACAGCATCAGAATGACCCTGACTTACTCCCTTGCCCCAGAATGTATAGTCTTTTCCGTCAGGAAGTATAGCATTTGCATACACCCTGTTAAGTGAAAACAGACCCGGATCCCAGCCGACAGATATCATAGCGACCTTGCCGCCTTTCTTTGCAGCAGCATCTGTATCAGCAAAATGCTCCGGTATTCTTGCATGGGTATCAAAGCTGTCTATGACGTTGAACATTTCCGCATACTTAGGTGTCTGTACCGGCAAATCAGTAGCACTTCCCCCGCAAAGCACAAGAACATCTATCTTATCCTTCCACTGTTCTATTTCTCCGACATTTACAACCGGAACACCCTCTGTCAGTATCTTCACACCGGCAGGATCTCTTCTTGTGAACACAGCCGCAAGCTCCATATCTCCGGCAGCTTCAACAGCTATTTCAATACCTCTGCCAAGATTTCCATAGCCTAAAATTCCAATTCTTGTTTTCATCATCCTTGCTCCTTTTTAATCTGTATTTTTCAGCAATTCTTCATAGCTGTATATAAAAAGATCTGAAAATGCTTTCAAATCCTCCGTATACGCTTCATTTGCCGGATCATAAACTGCTACAGTCTTCATTCCGACCGATGACGAGCTTTTTATACCCTCAATTATATCCTCAAAAACAACACATTCACCCGGCTTTGCACCAAGCTTTTCGGCTGTATAAAGATATATATCAGGGTTACTTTTATTCACGCCGACCTCTGATGTATAGCATATACAATCAAACATCCCACTAATTTTGTTGTTGTCAAGACATGGCATAAGCAGATACGGGTTATTAGAGGTTGCCATGCCAAGTCTGATACCCGATTTTTTCAGCTTTTCAAGATACTGCCTTGCATACGGCTTTACACGGACATTTCCGGAATATTCAGAATGCGCCATATCAAGCCATATCTGCATTATCTCTTCAACGCTTTCAGACAAACCGTAGGTCTCTTTTGTATATACAGCAGCCGTTTCAAAGAACATACTTCTCATCTTATCAGTATATTCCTTAGTAACCATTATTCCTCTCTCTGAAAGGAAATCCTCATCAACCTTAGACCACACGTACATTGAATCAACAAGAGTACCGTCAAAGTCAAATATCGCTGCCTTGATATCTTTCATTATAATATTCCTCTAAAATATAGTGCTGCATACTCCTGCCTCGTCTGTGCTTTCCGTAATCAACAACAATAATATTATCAGACACCTCATTGTCAAACGGCGTTACCCAGGTAAACCTTTTAAGTCTTTCGATGCGGAATTTACCTGTTTCCGGGTGCATTATCTTCATATAGTGTATATAATTGAATCCGCCTTTGCCATTTGGCTTTCTGACAACAAAGACCGAAACAATAGCATTTTTCAGTGCGTTAACCCTTGTTCTTTTCAGCCGTCTTATGCGTGAACTGTACTTTCGTACCCTTACAGCGTCCACAGTGCCTACAAGCAGAAGCAGTGCCAGGGTATACGGAAAAAAACTTATCGCATTTACAAGCACCAGAATGTTAAGAACCGACAATACAGAAAAATTACCGCCAAAAATTATCTGTGACTCTTTAAGCTTTACCCTTTCCTTTTTCACAACATAAGCTATCTCAGATTTTGAAAGCTTGCTCCAGCTGCCTGTCTTTGGTTTATGACTTGTGATACGAAGCTCCTTTTTTGAGAAGCATTTTATATCGTTTTTTGAAAACCTGACAGCAAGCATATTATCTCCGGAATTAGAATACATAAAGGTACTCTTATAAACCGGAAGCTTAAAAACTCTTCTTTCATTTCCCGGACTAAGACGGAAAACATTTACAAAATAAGAGAAACCGTTAATTGTATACTGGTATTCATCATCACGTCTGAAACACGCTGCGTCAGCACATTTTGTTTTACCCAGCCACACTCTCATACATTTATTCTGAAGACAGAGATAGTATACAAACAGAGCCAATGCGTAGCACCCGGCAATAACAATAGATACAATATAATGAATGAACAATGC
>CACXDE010000271.1 GCA_902766305.1 uncultured Ruminococcus sp.
CAGCACCACTACGATTGCCGCAGTGTTTGTGGTGCCTGACATAATCTCTCTTAGATCGGTACTAATGCGAAGCAATCGCTCTAATTGGGATTTTGCTTGTCAAGCACCTAATCGCTTGTTCACAGAATGTTCGCGGTGCCTGACACCGGGTTTTGTGTTGTTCTTCTTTGTCAGCACGACATCATTCCCTTTTATAGCTGTTCTATAATGCTATACAGTATGAATATCGTTCATAATGACTGCTGTAGCTAAAGCACTAGCCCTGCACAGCATGCGCCATTTCGAGGCCGAATCTACAAGCTCGGAGGATTACTACGCTTATTCCTGACATTACTGCTTCGGGACCAAGTCTCGGTTGCGATCGCCGGTGACGCTTATCGCATGTGCTTACCGCTATACCGGTTCCCACTCGGAAACAAAGAGCTTTACATGTGCTGATCAGACACATGTACGGCGTGGAGCAGCATTAACTCACATCACTGCCTGACACCAATGTGTGGTATAGATTACTCGATTGTGATAAATCTCGTCATCATCGAAATCAAATTATATCCATCCCATATCAGGTCAAAATCCATTGTCTTCCCAATTGGAACAATACGATCGATTCCCTTTATCCCAGACCGAATTAAAGGCAAGAATGCATCCTTATCTCCGATATAGCTTATTGTCTGGCATCTATTGTCCGAACACAGGCTCTTTAATTCCATCAGGTCATCGCAATCGTATTCATAGAAGAAACCGCTGTTTTCTCTTAGCTCTATAATCTCATTCAGATCAGAAACCTTTACTCGCACGATCATATTATCCGCATGAGGAAGGATCTGTACTATCGGCTTCTTTACGGCGACAAGGCAGGATTTAACCAGCTTATCGACTCCTTGGATATCTAAGAAGATATATTTTCTTTTTACCACATCATGTTCATGTTCCCAGAAGATCAATTTTGCCTCTTCTTTTCGTTTTCCTGTCCATATTATCAATCGTGGACTACTACAAGCGTTCTGATCACTAAAATAAGTATCGTTATAAAACCCTTCTGCAATATTCCACTTGTCCTCCAAAGCAAGGTAGGTATCACTATCAATGACAGCAAAAGAATAACGATCAGCAAAGGTTATTTCTCCAGAGCGCGGTGGCAGGGGGGATCTCCGAATCTCCTTAATAGTCTGGTCCCCACCCCAAATGACGCGCATATCGGCTATTGAAGAGAACAGGTCATTGACCTTTTTGTCATGTCCGTATTGGACAAGACAAATATATGACTTGATATCGGGATGCTGCTCAAGCACGGAGCAGATTGCTTTCACGAGAATCTCCACCTGATCAAAGTCCTTAGTCGGCATACGGACTATATTTGCATTGCCACACAGAAGGCCAGATACCATAGAGTACCCAAAAATTACAGGCACATTAGACGGAGCAATGTGAAACACCACTCCCCGACCTAGTCGGGTCATGCCAGTCATACCATCGTCCTTTAAGAATCTCTCCCTTAATTTCAGTTGTGATGCCTTGCGTATCCAAAAGGCAAAAGTAATAATGTCAGAATAAGTTTTCGCTCTACTGCTGTGCATTAGATACTGGGACAAATCGTTGAGAAAGCATAATACTACATCATCAAAGGGCATTTTTGTCGGAACATAGGGCATATGACGCAATGTACTTTCGTTGCCAACTAGATATGTAACTTCCGAAAGAGTATCATCCTTTAAATCTGTCAGCATAGGTATCGCTGCACCCCCTTATCTCCGCGCTTTTCAATCGACCGGTGATTTTAAAGTACTTTCCTTTTCTGCCACATGGACAGTCGTCTACACCACAGACAACTCCCTTGTCTTCTGTTAAAAGGCTGTGACCGGGATATGATTCAGGTATCGTCGAAACTACCTGTATGATTCCCGACTCGCCTATTTCACATTCCGAGAAATCAATCGGACGACGCATAATCACATCCGAGAAGATGCTCGCGTGCAAATGTCCGCATTCACACTCCATATAAATACAGCCGGTCTGCTCCACCATGCCATAATAATCATGTATATGCTGTAGCCCGCAGACGTCCCGCAATCTGGCATAAAACTCTTCCTTGCTGATGGCTTCTGAAATTAGCTTTTTCCACCCTCCGCCATGGATCAAAATGCCATTGGAAAGGTCAAAAGAAATCCCTTCCACTTCCAACCGTCTCAGTTCCTTATAAAAGTGCTGCCAGATCATAAAAGTAAAGCCAAAGAGAAGAATCCTTTGCCCGTGATACTTCCCAAGAAAATCTTTTAGCTCTTCTACATCCAACTTCATGTTTTCGTCCAGTGCGTAAATCCTTTTCGCCCCAAATACGGAAAATCCCAGAATACCTGCACCCCGTGCAGAAAACACGCGTCTGTCTTTCACTACCTCGGGACTATCGATAATAATCATGGGCATCCGGGAAGACCCGGTGAAATCTGAAACGATCTTCACCATAGCCTTCTGCTGATTGGCAGAGGTGATTCTGTCCAAGTATATCCTGCTGACCACCTGCCCAGTAGTGCCAGAGGAAGTCATCGTTTTCACCACATTCTCCTTTGATACAGATTTCAGATTCAATTCCTTGAAAAGTCGCACCGGAAGGAACGGCATGTCCTTATAAGAACTGGCACCTCCTTTATACCTCATAGCATCCAGGATTCTCTGATATTCCGGGCAGTTCTCACGGTGAAGCTCTGTGAGCTCAGAGAGCCGTTCTGTCACCAATACTTCCTTATCCTCTTGCTTCATGGCAAAGGGAGGGATCGGCAATATCTCTTCAAATGTCATTCATTACACCTCCAACTTTTTCTGAATGATCTTCGCCATTTTGCTAATATGCTCCTGAATAAAGAAATGGTTCCCTTCAAATCGGTAGAAATCAGTTTCACCAACAAAGTAATTCTTCCAGAACACCATTTCCTTTAGAGGTGTATCCGTCTCTGAATAAAAGAACGTCGCCGGGATTTCCGTCTTCAGATCCAGTTTTTCAAACTGATACGCTCTGATAATTGAATAGTCCGCCCGGTACAGAGGAAGGTAAGTCCGCCAGAAAGGCCTGTTATTAATCAGCTTTTCTGGAACAGCCCCAAACTGTATTGTTCTTTCCTTGACCCACGCATCCAATTCATCTGGAGTAAAATCCAGCAATTCTGCCTTTGTATGCGGTTCATGTGCCGCAAGAAATACATGGGAGGGCAGCATCAACTTGTCACTTATTATCCGTCTCAAAACCTCTACAACTGAAATGCTCCCCATGCTGTATCCCATTAGCCCATACTGTCTGCAAGAATAAGCCTCCTTAAATCTGGAAAACATGTCATCAGCCAGCGCATCAAAATCTTGATACATTGGCTCTTTCCGGCGGCACCCATGTCCGGCATATTCAAGCTTCACAAGATCGATATTCGGAAGTTCCTTTTCAATTATATCAAAGAAAGCTGCCGTTCCTCCAGCGAAGGTACAGCAGAACAACTGTGGTTTATCCTTCATAGCGCTGTACCAATTCCTTGTACAGAGTCTTTCCTGCATCGTTCTTTGGGATTTCCTGAATCGTCAGAACTTTAAACGCAGCTGGGTTCAATTTAGTTTTTTCAACGATAAACTCCCTTATCTGCCACTCCAGACTGCCATCTGTCACAAAAATATACATATGGTCGTCTATCCCGGTGCTGGCTACCTCAGTTTCAAACGCGCCTTTAATCAGGCGCTCTATCTCATCGAGGTTTACTCTGTTTCCGTATATTTTCAGGAAACGTTTCTTTCGACCAACGATATAGTAATACCCGTCCTCATCAAATTGCGCCAAATCACCGGTTTCCAGGATGCCGTGCCGCTCGTCGCCCTTGGCAAGATCCTCACCGCACTCAGCATATCCAAGCGTGACATTCTTCCCTTCGTAGACCAACTCACCCGTCTTATACGGTGCCAATACCTCTGTTCCACCAGTTCCAATTAAATGAAACTTACCGCCGGGTATAGCAATACCCATAGAGCCTTTTTTCTCCAATGCCTTTTCCGGTGGAAGATACCCCATTCTGGCTGTTGCTTCACACTGACCATACATCACAACGAATTTCTTTCCCTGCTCT
The DNA here is from genome assembly GCA_902766305.1 of uncultured Ruminococcus sp. GTDB lineage: Bacteria > Bacillota > Clostridia > Oscillospirales > Acutalibacteraceae > UBA1213. The sequence goes on from CACXDE010000271.1 coordinate 4,098, forward strand.
TCTGCATACCGGGCAAACTTCTCATGAAGTTCTGGGAGAATTTTTCCACCGGCCTGTGTCATAGTGCGCAAGGCAGGGAGCTTCATGCGATAGAAACGTAGCTTATCCAGCATCTCGTAGGTATAGGGAACTCCACCAAATGAGGTGGCTCCAGCCTCTTTAAAGAAGTGCCAGAACTCCTTCTGCATTAATCCCTTATCTGTTAGCAGAACCGTTGCTCCAACCAGCAGATGGGAGTTGATGATAGATAAACCATAAGTATAATTCATGGGAAGTGTCGTGATTGGCCGCTCCATCTCATCCAATGCCAAGTACTGCGCGATAGCACTGGCATTATCCAGCACATTCTCGTAGGACTGACGGACAAACTTTGGGGAGCCTGTTGACCCGGAAGTAGTCAGGAGAAGAGCCAGGTCCTCATTAAGACGATAGGCGTTCTCATCCACAGTCTTCAATAGAGCGTAGTGCCACGCTGAATATACCATCTCCATCCCCGGAAACTGTTCAACCTGATCCTCAGGAATCCAGAGATAATCTGGCTTATAGGTCCTAATCAGATCATGTGCCATTTGCCGGTCTATGTGACTGTTTAGTAGAACAGGGACTATACCATGATTTAAAAAAGCCGTATAACCGATGACAGAACCGATTTCATTCCGGCAAAAAGAAAAAAGGAGACATCGTCTCCCTAGCGCATCAAAGAGGGAGCGTGTCTCGGAATTCAACGTTTTATAACTTATTTCATTTCCAAATTCATCCTGAAGAGCACATCTATCGTTATGTTTGCTGAATTTCCATACTTTGCACATTAAAAGTCCACCCCATACTCTTCTTTAGAGAGAATTTCCTTACCCTTTTCATAAGAGTTAAAATCAATTATGTCATCCGTATCCATCATTATGTCAAACGCCTCTTCCAGCGATGCAATAAGAGTCATATGACCTACTGAATCCCACGCAGTTATATCTTGATATTTTAAGCCTGCAAGTTGGTCTTCTCTTATCTCAAACGCTTCAACAAAAGCAGCATTATACTTCTCCAAATTGCTCACTAGATTTACCTCCAATTTCATTTGTTAAAGAAATTCTGTACCTTTACTCTTATATTAGCAGATGTCAATCCGCTTTCCTGCAATTGCCAAGAATAACTGCCCGCATGAACAAATAAATCTTCTATACCAATCGGAACAACAGTTTTATGAGAGCCTAACCTACATAGTATTTCTGACACTGCACCGTACAAGCCACCAATTATACTGTGTTCTTCCACTGTTACAATAAGCCTGTGTGCTTCATTTGCCTCCATAAGAGCATCTTTGTCAAGCGGCTTTACTGTATGCATATTGATTACGGAACTTGAAATACCATCCTCTTGCAGCATCCTTACCGCCTCCAGAGCAACTGAAACCATAGAACCAGTTGCGATTAGGCAGACATCTGTTCCGCGACAAAGCCAAATCGCTTTACCGATCCGAAATTCGTAATCCTCTGTATACACAATGGGAGTGTTTACAGAACCGGTCAAACGAATATATGTAGGATCAGGCGTATCCGATACAGCTATCATAGCTTTTACAGTTTCCATGCAGTCTGCAGGAGATATAAGTGTGATATTTGGTAAAGCTCTCATCAATGCCATATCTTCTATGCTAATATGAGTAGCGCCTAATATCCCAACCGCATATCCAGCTGTCAGCCCAATCAGCTTTATGGGGAACTTCATGTATGACATATTCACACGAACCTGGTCTGCGCATCGTGAAGTACAAAAACTGGCATATGTATTCACAAAAGGAACAAACCCTTCCTTCGCTAGCCCAGCAGCTATACCAATCATATTCTGCTCAGCAATTCCTACATTATATATTCGATCTGGACAGGATGTTTTAAGTCGATCCAATCCTGAAAAAGAACATAAATCAGCAGTCATTATAACTACTTTAGGATTACTTTCTACGAGTTCCCTTGCGGCAATTCCATGAGCTCCGCATGTTCCTAGAAGTGACCATGCTCTGGCACTTTTCTTATTATATTCAATCATTTTCAGCACCAAGTTCTACCAAAGCTTTCTCATACAAGCTTTTACTTAAGCGGGCGTTATGATACCTATAATCATTTTCCATAAAGGAAATCCCCTTCCCTTTGATGGTATTTGCAATAATGACGTATGGTTTTCTGCTCTGAAATTCAAACGCTTCGAGCAGATCAGCAATATCATGTCCCTTGACTTCGTTCACATCCCAACCAAATGATTCCCATTTATCTGCCATAGGATCCATATTCATAATCTGAATGGTCTCTCCATCATACTGCAATCTATTGCAGTCAATAATAGCAACTAACTGATTAGTTTGAAAATGTGATGCACTTGCAGCTGCCTCCCATATGGAACCTTCATCACATTCGCCGTCTCCAAGGAGGACATATACTCGCGATGAACTATTATTCTTTCTTCTAAGGCCAAGACAAGTTCCAACCCCCTGGGAAAGCCCTTGCCCCAAGCTCCCACTGGCAAACTCAATTCCCTTGAGACCATTCAAAGAAGGATGTCCACACAATAGGCTATAATCTTGTTTAAATGTTGACAGTTGATTCACATCAAGATATCCGCTTTCAGCCATCGCAGCATATAGCGCCATAGCCGCATGGCCCTTACTTAGAATAAGCCTGTCCCGATTCTCCCAATTTGGATCATCTATATTAAGTTTCAAAACACCAAGATATAAACAAGCCAGTATTTCTACAGAAGAGAGGCTTCCCCCAAGGTGAGCACCCACATTTCCAACATTATATGTCATATTAATGATGTGATGACGCATTCTTTTCGAGGCAACGCATATTTTATCAATCAGTTCACGATCCGGCACACTATATACCTCCATCTACTCTTATAACTTGGCCTGTCATATAGCTAGAAAGATCGCTCGCTAGAAAAGCAATGACATTGGCAACCTCATCTGCAGTACCCAAACGTTTTATTATCATTTTCGACAGCATATGTTCCCTGAGGCTCTTGTCTATTTTTCCACCCATGGTTGTCTCTATCATTCCTGGAGCTACCGCATTCACTCGAATTTGCCATGGTGCCAGTTCACGAGCCAGATGCCTTGTTGCGCCGATCAATGCGGCTTTGCTTGCCACATATTCGTATTGTGCTGGTTCGCCATCTAAGCCAGCAATTGATGCAACATTTACAATACTTCCATGATTATTCTTTACCATCAAGTGCGAAACGTATTGATTCATCACGGTAGCAGAAAAGAAGTTTGTTTCCATAACTTTTTTCATTTTATCTATGGAGGTCATATGAAAACTGGTGCTATCTCCTATAATACCAGCTACATTGATAAGTACATCGACACTGATTCTCTGCCTCATGATCTGAGATACTGCCCTTCTCAGCTGTGAGTAATCAGTAACATCAAAAAACAATGGCCATATCTCAACACCATACTTCTCGCCGAGCTTCTCCATGTCCTTTATGAAAACCAAATCTTCCCGTCTAGCACAAGCCCAAATATTTGCACCATTACGGGCAAAACACGTAATGGTGGCTCTCCCAATCCCTCCTCTTGCACCTGTAATGATCGCGTTTTTCCCTTTTAACATTTTGATTCTCCATGTTTCACAAAGACGCAGTATGATTCTTTGAATACAAATCCATAGTCTACATGAACCCTTATCGCCCCAAAATTATTCAGTGAAACATATGTTGAAACGGTTTTACCTCCCAAGCGTTTTGCCTCTAATAGCGGTTTATAAAGATACACTGCTCCAATCGGTGTTCTCCGATATTCATTGTATATTCCTGCAAGAAAAGGATAGAATGTCTTCTCTGTGATTTTCTTTAGTGCAAAAAAGCCCACAGTCTTATTCTTATACACATATTTATAAAAAGGCGTTCCTCTACTTTCTTCATCATGAAGCCATCCTGTATAACGATCTGATGCCTGATCTATTGAAAAAGTCGGATCTATTGCAACACGGTCTGTATTAAACATTCCGTTCCTTATTTCATCATACATTTGCTCCATGTCATCAGATCCCATCGGGCAATACTCAATCACATTATTTATACGCTTAAAATGTTCAGGTAAAGAAATTTGACTCAGATCATATGTTACATTGATTACGGTTTCTACATACCGAAATCCATTATCCTCAAGTGACCACATCGCTTGGATCATTCCTGTTGGAATTTTTATTACCTGATACTGTGCAGTCAGGCACTTTATAGTATCCATTATATCTTCAATAACATCTTGGTGTTCAATCGTCACTTCCTGAGTCGAAACACCGAGATTTCTTCTTTCCCATACTGCATCCACAATCTTCATATATTCACCTTCTGGCTTTTATCTTTATTGAGATTTTTTGTTATCCTTACGACATACTGTGGAGTATTATTGATACTGATATATATTCGTCCAAGGTATTCTCCTATCATACCTAACAGTATCATAATAACGCCTGAGGAAAACAGCAGTAATGCAAGAAGAGAACCATATCCATCTGATAATTGCGGGGACATCAGTTTTCTAATAATAAGGCTGATTCCATAAATAACTCCCAACAGCACGAATATTGTTCCAACAACAGATGCTATTCTTAACGGTTTAATTGAAAAAGCTGTTAGACCATTTAAAAACAATTCTAGAGATTTTTTAAATGTAAAACCAGTACTATTCTCGTCTCCTCTCTCTCTTTCCTTCATTGGAATCATTGTGATGCGATGCGTTGCATTCATCAATAGTCCTAGTACATATGGATAAGGATTGTGATAATTCAACATTTCATCGCTTACACACCTCTTGATTACAAAAAAATTTTCTACTGTAATGCCCTTAGGAGGTTCTATAAACATGTTTACCATTTGCAGATTGACTGCGCTTCCAAGTCGTTTCCATAAAGGCTGCTTTTTTCTCTCATATAGAGCAGTCGCACAGTCATAATTACCTTCTACCATTGCGTCAATAAGCTTCCATAGTTCATTTACTGGGCACTGGTAGTCATCATCTAAGTTTACAATATATTCTCCATTAACGTAGAAATACCCAGCCAAAATCGCACTATGCTTCCCGAAGTTTTTTGTTAGGTCAACAACCTTGAACTTTGGATCTTCTTCCGCGATTTTTAATAATACACCTAACACATTATCAGGTGAGCAATCATTTACAGCTATTATTTCATAATCGTATTGTGGACGTTCCGCCACAGTTTCCACGATTTCATTATATACTTTTTCGATTGTCAGCTCACTTCTATAGCATGGAATAACAAAGCTTAGAAGGCCATTGACCTCATTGCGATTCATCAATATCACGCCTCATACATTTACTTTTGTTTTATCAATAAAAACAACTAAGTTATTATTATTATCGAATGGCATATAGTCATTTCATCATATCCAATCTAATACATGTTTGTAAGTAACACTTTCATCACATTGCTACTTAAAAAATCATTTTATCACGATTCGATCGTTGTAGCAACTGATCTATGAACCAACATCTTATCTATCAACTTACGTCCAAACAACAAATACAGAAGCATGAGAACTGCAGCAGCCGCTGAAATCTTCATACCAGTCTCCATACCTCCTGGTATATACAACATCTCATAGGTATGTTCTCCCGGCTCAACCTCCGCAGCCATGAACACTCCGAGGACCTTTGTAAGTTCCTTCTTTTGCCCGTCAATATAACATGTCCACCCTTCATCCCATGGAATTGTGAAAAGCAGCTCCTGGCCCTCTTCTACAGTCACATTTCCTTTGAGATGACTGTCCTTAATCTTTTCAATAGTTGATGGTCTTGAAGTAACCTCTTCACTCATTTTCTGCAAAGCTTCAAGATCTGCATATGCTGCACGGAATCGTCCCGCGTACTCCTCGAAAGTAACTTTATTTACATAATCAGAGGTTACAGGTAAATATCCTGTCACTGTATCTCCTTTATGATAGTACCCTAAATAGCGAACAACAGATTCTGTAGATCCGTTACTCTTATTCAGAGCAGCTCCGTGGTAAATGTACACCGGACCATCCTGCTTAGCTACAAATGAAAACTCAATACTTGACGCAAGCATAGGAGCTTCATTTTGAACGAGGGAAACAGTTAGTTCTTCTTCAGCTGTTTTTCTATCTGATTCGAAAGATGAATCGCTCTCTGACTCCTTGTTCTCATAGCTCTGAACAATTTCGCGAGCATCCTCCGCCGACATTTTCTGTGATTCAGAAAGATTCAGTGACCGGAATTCAATATCATTTTCCTCAACAAACACACGATCAGCAGCGCCGCTAATAGCGCTCCACACTTGATTCAGGTTGTCGAATAAATCATCATAATCAAGTTCAAGCGCATTAACGTCTTTCTCTGCTACAAACGCGATCGGAAGCGCATAATCATTCTTATACGCATCATAAACCTCGTCACTAGTGGCAAGTCCCATTGCCTCCATGTCCGTCATTCTTATATAGTTTTTTTCTTCCGTCACGTCCTCATCTGCTATGAGATATCTTATACCCAAAAGCGTATCCGTCGCAGCAGGTATCCCCTGAGCATAATAATTTCTCATGTTGTACCACTGTACACCAAGTTTACTAGTCTCTTCCCTAACGAAATTCCGTTCATTTGAACCACCATGTCCTACACCATTGTACCCGTAAAGCATAGGATCATTTCCAAGTGTTCCGGATCTTTGGTTATTTACCTCCATACGATAAAAGTCATCATCTGCATTTTGAATCCCTGTTATTAGTGGACTTACCGAATTAACCGTTTCTTGATAATCCGATTTTTCTATCCCCCATTCCATTATATTCTTTGTACAGATAGTATAATTAAGGAATAGGCTGAAGCTTACAATTACTGTCACAACAAGTTCGAATGTACGTTTTGGATTCGATTCTGGTTTCAGCCTGTAAAGACGATATGCTAAATAAATGACCATCAGAAGAATGAAATCGAGCAACACCTCACTTCCCATAACATACTCATAGTGTTTGGAGAATATGATAAGTGCAGCAATAACCATTCCAAGGAATACTTTTTTTAGGATATCACAAGACAATTCATCCACATACTGCCATTCATAACAAGCAATCATGAGTAGCAGGAAAGAAAAGATATAAGAATAACGGAAGTTAAACCAATTTGTTGTCGTTCCTGCGTGAAACAGCATATCGAAAAAAATGATGTAAAACCCCACCAAATATACGGCCAGAGTAATTCCAGCAGCTATCTTCATCCGATGGGATATCTTTTTATTTATGAAAAACAGAATAACCAGCGCTACCGGGAGAAGACCCACAAAGATATTCGGTAAACCATTTACAAGCTGTGAAGTCGTATTAGCACCCGTAAACAGCTTTGAAAAAATCTCAACAAATGGCATCTTCTCGCAAAATGAGAAGTCTGATAGTTTTGTCTGATCTAACCGTCCCCCTGATATCCCCCTAAGGGTAGGAAGCCACACAATAACGGGAATAAGTCCAGCACAAAGAGATGAAATCCCATAGTGAAGAAATATCGCTAATCTCTTTCCTCTCAGTTCATCCTTTTTCATCCACAGATACACAAAGAAAAAGAGTGCAGAGGCAATGCATAGTGTAAAACCAAAATATATATTGGTAAGAATACAAAAAGTAAGTGACAGAAAATATACAATAGGACGTTTCCCTTGAAATATCCTTCGAAGCCCCAGTACCATCAATGGCAGCATAAGCGGTCCTGTGAAAAAGATGACCTGAAATACATTCGCCACCAGGAAACCTGAAAGGGCATAGGATGTGGAAAAGATCAGATTACTTCGCTTGTGTCCGGACATGTCTGCGATGAAGGCATACATTGTAAGTCCACAAGCACAGAAATTCAGTACAGAAATCCATGTGAACGCTGTCGGATAATCAGCGATGTTAAATAGAGTGATGATAGGGAAGAACGGATTAATCATAGTCCCGGCCATATGAGGCATCATATTACCGCCGAGTCCCTTTTTAAAAGAATATGTAAATCCTTCTAGTCCTTTGAAAAAACGGCCTGCATAACTTAGGTAGTTAATGTAAAGACCATTTGCATCAGATATCACAAGTGTATGATCTCCAAACGGAGTGATGTGTAGTGCATTCAGCGCAAGTAAGGTTATAAAAAAAGGGAGAAAGAAGGAAAACAGATAGAAAATAACAGGTTTGTTGGATAGCTTATTTATCATAAATTGTCATTCCTCAATACTGGTTTCAGCCTTTTATTCTGATCTATATCATTGTGGAATAGTTATAAACTCTAATATTGATATTCTTAAATCTTCTTTAAATTTTCCTAGCTTACAGAAGTAGATCTCTAGATTATAATCCCACTCTATTCTCTTGTTTCATAAAGAAATCTCCGTCCCTATGACGGAAACGGAGATTCTAACGTTTTGCTTATCTATTAAATACTTTAAAACACCATTATGTACATTTTCTCTTAGCTAATGCTAACAGATGCATTACCAGAAGTATCTACACCTACTCGTACTGTGTAACTGCCAGTTGTCCTAGCATCGAATGAAATAGCTGACTCAACGCCATCAACCTGAGTAACAATGACCGGCTGCGGACTAGTCTGCCAGCCCGCAACTTTCTGACGTGCCTCAACTTCCATGCTGACAGTTGCCTCTCCATCAGTAAGATATTTAGCCATAACATCAGCATATGCAGAACGTATATTTGCAACGTCAGTAGCCTCTCTACTCTTCTCCAACTGACTTGTAAAAATCGGAATCGAGATCGCAACAAGAACGGCCATCAAATAATAGAGAAAACCGATGGCGTGAGAACGTATGTTCGTTAATAACTTGCGAGACACCCCGCCACTTATTCTCTGACACCCTTCTATTGCATATGCGCACCCCTGATCACA
>CACXDE010000272.1 GCA_902766305.1 uncultured Ruminococcus sp.
AATATTTCCGCACAGCACAAGATGGAAAAGGGCGATATAGTGGTCACGTCCGGCTATGGCGGAAAATATCCCAAAAATATCCGGATAGGTACAGTAAAGTCTATCGAGCATGATTACAATGGTTTGCCTATGGCACTTATTGATCCTTTTGAGGATGTGAGATATATCAGGTCTGCCGCTGTGATAACAGATTTCAGCGGTAAGGGCGAAATAGAAACATATACTTCTCCGGCTGCACAAAACAGTAAAAACTGAAAGCGGGGGATAAAATGAACGGATTCAAAGCGGTAAGATATATTACGTTTTTGCTTGAAATAATATTGTGTTATATTGTTCAGACGATACCCGATATGACGCTTGAGGTATTCGGCGGACGGCCTGTTCTGCTTATTTCCCTTGCGCTGTCAATAGCAGTATTTGAGGAAGAGATACCCTCCATCTTTTTTGGGGTATTGTGCGGATTGCTGTCGGATGTGAATTACAGCGGACCTGTGGGATACTACGCTATAATGCTTGCGGTTCTTGGATATATCGTAAGCACAATGATGAGAAATTATATCCATACAAATCTGCTTACAACGATAATAATAGCGTCACTGAGCATACCCGTTATTATTTTCGGGCAGTTCATACTTTTCTATGTTGCTGCCGGATATACAGATGTCTGGGGATATTTTCTCAGGCATTATTTATCAAGAATAATATATACATGGGTATTCGTTCCTGTATTCTACGGTGTGAACCGGTTTATAGCTGAAAAAACAATAAGAAATAAATAAAAACAGCATTGTGCGGGGGTGGGCAAAGCGAAAGTAAAAAAATGGAGATACGCATTTATACTGACACTGGTAACAGTTGTGTCCGGTGTTTTTTGTGCAAGGCTTGTACAATGGCAGCTGAAAGAGAACGATATATACGAAGATATTGCGCTGACTTCAACAGAATATACGATAGAGACAGACGCTATCAGAGGAGAAATATTTGACGCAAACGGAGAACCGCTTGCCCAGAATACCACAGGTTATAATATAATCATAAATAAGATATTTACTCCTGAAGACCAGCTTAATGAATATATCCTTAAGCTTTTAGAGCTTACGGAAAAATGCGGATGCAAATGGGAGGACAATCTGCCGATAAAGCAGAACGGGGACGGTCATTTTGTTTTTGAGGAAAAAAGAGACGATGATATAGCACAGCTCAAAAGCAAGGATTTTCTCAACATGAATCCATATTCCACTGCTGATGAATGTATCCAGCGTCTATCGGAAAGATATGAATGTCAGAATATCAGTAAAAACAGATGGCACGATGTTATCAGCGTAAGATATAATATGGAAAAGAATCAGTACAGCAGGAGCAAACCCTATACATTTGCAAAAGAACTGACTGAAAATGCAATGTCTGTCATATCCGAGAATACTCAGGGCTTACCGGGGATAGAAATAGAGGATTATGCCGTAAGAAAATATGTTAACGGAGGCACTGCGCCTCATATTGTAGGGATAACAGGTCTTATTTCTGCTGAAGAATATGACGAGCTGAAGAACAAGGGCTATGCCTATAATGATACCGTAGGAAAAATGGGAATTGAGTATGCTTTTGAAAGTCAGCTCAGAGGCAAGCCCGGCAGCAAAACCTATGAAGTCAATCCTGACGGGACAGCCTTTGAAAAATCCACTGCTCAGTCTCAGCCGGGAAATTCGGTTCATCTGACGATAAATTCAAAATATCAGAATTTCGCCAAAAAGGTTCTTAAAGAAGCGGTTGAACAGGCGCAGGAATATCATCTTTCCACCGGCAGAGCATATACCGGCGAGGATTGTGTAGGCGCATCACTGGTAATACTTAACGTAAAGGACTTTTCTATCATATGCGCTGCTAACTATCCGGATTACGATCTGTCGAAATATTATACAGACTATGACAAGCTACTTGAAACCAAGGGCGATCCCCTTGTAAACAGAGCCTTTGACGGTGCATTAGCACCCGGCTCAACTTTCAAGCCTATGGTTGCGGCGGCTGCGCTTGAGGAAGGCGCAATAACCACAGCCACAAGAATAGACTGTCAGGGAATATATACTACCGGCGGTCTTAAACTGAATTGTATGCACGTACACGGGTCGCTGAATGTTTACGAAGGCATAAGGGAATCGTGCAACGTATTTTTTGCTGAAACGGCAAGACTTTTAGGAATTGAGAAGCTTAATATCTATGCAAAGCGCTGCGGTCTCGGAACAAAAACCGGCGTTGAGATAGGCGAAAGCTCCGGCACGGTCGCCGGTCCTGAATACAGCGAGCTTATAGGGTCGGAGTGGTATGCGCCGCAGGTCTCCCCGGCAGGAATAGGTCAGTCGGATAACCAGTTTACACCCTTACAGCTTGCCACATATGCTGCTACTATCGCAAACAACGGTGTACGTCTGAAAACTCATGTTGTGGACAAGATCACAAGCTATGACGGCAGCAAGGTCATCTATCAGTCAAAGCCCCAGGCTGTTGATAATATGGGAGTAAGTGAAAGTAATCTGAACGAGGTCAAGGTTGCTATGAACATGGCAGCAAGCAGCTATGATTCATTCAGTAATTTCAGCATGAAAATAGCCGGAAAAACAGGTACAGCAGAAAATTCCGGTACAGACCATGCAAATTTCATATGCTTTGCGCCTTACGATGAGCCGGAAATCGCAATGGCAATAATGGTTGAGCACGGTGCAAAAAGCTGGGTTGCTGCCGATGCCGCAGAAAAAATGCTGACAGAATATTTTGGTCTGAAAAAGGATGACGACAAGCAGTCACTTTCTTCACAGCTTGGATAGTTTCCCGACACTGTCATTCTGAGGAGCGTAGGCGACGAAGAATCTTTACAACAAGTCTGATTTTATGGTAAAGATCCTTCGCTAACGCTCAGGATGACAAACAACTCAAAACTCTTAGGTTGACAGTATTGCCCTGAAAAGGATTGCGGCAAAAACGATCCCCTCATTGGATAAACCAGTGAGGGGATTTTTGCATTCAGAACCGTCTGAAATTTATTTTACTGTAAGCTTGAAGTCCTTTGTAACTGTTGTTCCTTCGCCGTATTTGTCCTTGACATTGATCCTTACGATGTATGTTCCGGCTGTCTTTGGTGTGAACTTCATTGAATCATACTTTGTATAGACTGAACCGCTGGAAGTAACGTATGCTTTTGTCCACATGCTGTCTGTTGACTTTTTATAGTAATATGCGTACTTGTAGGGGCTTGTACCGCCTGTTGCCTTACCAGTCAGGGTTACTTCCGTACCGGCTGTTACACTTGCCGCACTGACTGTCGAGTTGTTTGTTAGAGCAGAGGTGTCAGCTGTAACTGTCAGTTTGAAGTCTTTTGATACTACTGTGCCTTCACCATACTTGTCCTTTACGTTGATTCTTACATCGTAAGTTCCCGATGTCTCGGGGGTAAACTTCATAGAATCATACTTTGTATAGGCTGAACCGCTTGAAGTAACGTATGCCTTTGTCCACGCACTGTCTGTAGACTTCTTATAATAGTAAGCATACTTGTACGGGCTTGTGCCGCCGGTTGCCTTACCAGTCAGGGTTACTTCTGTACCTGCTGTTACTGTAGTTGCGCTGACTGTCGATTTATTTGTCAGAGCGGCATCTTTGACTGTAAGCTTGAAGTCCTTTGATACTACTGTACCTTCGCCGTATTTGTCTTTGACATTTATCCTTACAGTGTATGTTCCGGCAGTCTTGGGAGTGAATTTCATTGAATCATACTTTGTATAAACAGAGCCGCTTGAAGTTACATACGCTTTTGTCCATGTACTGTCTGTTGACTTTTTGTAGTAGTAAGCATACTTGTACGGGCTTGTACCGCCTGTCGCCTTACCTGTCATAGTAACCTCTGTACCAGCTGTTACGGTGGTAGCACTTATTGCAGAGCTATTTTTTAGTTTTGTATCAGCAGCTGATGAAACAAATTGGAGATCGTTATCTTTTGCATATGTCTCAGCAACAGAACCTGTTTCACCGTAAATAATAAAGTCAGAAACCCTCTGTTTATCCCAATAATCATCATAATAATATCCCAAAGAAACATCTTCAATACTTGTGACACTGCTTGGTATCGTTATGTTTTTAAGACTTTGGGAACCGTCAATCGCATCCTGATAAATGGTTTTTACTCCATCAGGAATAATTAGTGACGTCTTCCCTCCCGGGCAACATCTTAGCACGGTTTTATTTTTATCATACAAAGCCCCGTCAACCGAACTAAAATACTCATTATTAGAATCTACATTAATTTCTTTAAGACTATTACAATCAGAAAAAGCGTGAGCTCCTATTCCTGAAACAAATTCAGGTATTGTTATACTTGTAAGGCTTGTACAATATCCAAAAGCAGTCATATCAATACTAATAAGTTGAGTAGGAAGTGTTATGTTTCTCAGATTATAACAATGATAAAAGCAATCATACTCAATATTTGTTACAGTATTCGGAATAGTTACACTTTCGAGATTTGTGCAACCCGAAAAAAGACCAACACTAAGTTTTTTTAGTCCAACAGGAATGTTTATGCTTTTTATATTTTTACACCCACTGAAAGCCATCTGTCCGATATCACTTATACTATTTGGCATTTCTACATTGGTAAGACTTCGACAGCCATAAAACGCTCTATTACCAATACTTGTCACACTGTCCGATAAGGTTATGTTTGTAAGATTCTTGCAAATATAAAACGCTTCATCTCCAATAGAGGCTAAACTATTTGGAACAACTACACTTTTTAGACTTTCACAACCACAAAATGCTTGATAACCAATATTATTAACCCCGTTCGAAATAGTTATATTCGAAAGACAGCTACAGCCAAAAAACGTTCCATCTTCAATACTTGATACATTTTCTGGAATATTAACACTATCCAATGCACAATATATGAACGCATACTGTCCAATTTCCGTTACACTCTCAGGAATAGATACACTTACCAAAGAACTACACCACTGAAAAGCATAATCGCCAATACTTGTTACATTTTTGGTGATTATAACGTTTTTTAGATTCTGACAATTACCAAAGGCTGAATCCCCTATAACCTTCACACTTTCCGGAATTGATACACTATCTTTTTTACAAGGACAGCATATAAGTATTGTACATTGTTTATTATAAAGAATACCATCTTGAGAACTATAATTTTGGTTATTATCGCTCACGTTAATTGTTATTAAATCAAAGCAATCACTAAACACCGAGTTGCCTATATATTCCACACTATCAGGTATGGTTATGCTCGTAAGACTGCTGCAACCAGAAAATGCCCAATCTCCTATAGTTGTTACACTGGACGGGATGGTAACGCTCATAAGATTGCCGCAACTTGAAAATGCCCTCTCGCTGATATGCGTCACAGGTTTATCGTTAATTTCTGACGGTATATCTGCAATTTGAGCATCACCATTACATCCTTTAATAGTTATCGTATTGTCAGCATTAACTTCGTAGCTGAAAACTCCATAAGTTCCCACTCCGCTTACCGTTGGGCTTGGAGTTACAGGGGTATAGGGTTCTATAATGTGTGGCTCAATTGTTTTGGGATTTGAATCTGTTTCCGCACTTGCTGTGATACCGCTGTCTGGTACAAGAACAGGCAATGTTACTGCTGCACTTCCGACCATCGCCGCACAAAGCGACACAGCTAACAGTTTTTTTAACAAAGTTTTCATAAACATTCCTCCGTTTCATAAAAATAAATTATCACTTTAGATTATAGGATACTTTTAACCAAATGTCAATATAATGAGTTGAAAATATTTGTATTAATTTTTCGTAATTAAAATTTATTATATATTGATATCAATTTATAATATCATATAATCAAATCTGAGCAAATATTAATATCAACTTTAATTATTATTATAATGTATTAATCTCGCATTTGTCAAGATATAATAAAAATATATTATAAAAGAGGAATGATATTATGAAAGATACAAGCATTGAACCACTCAGAATAAAAAGAAGAGGTGATGACGGTTATAAAAACATCTCCGTCCGCATACGTGAGGATACGCTGTCCGAAATAGACAAGATAGCTGCTGAAACCAACTATTCCCGGAATGAGCTTATCAACCTTATCCTTAGTCACGGCATAAAAACCATTATCATAGAATAATACCCCTCCCAGAATATGCCGTACTCTGTGAGGGGGCTGTATTTTCATATTTGTGTTAATAAAATGGTTGACAAATCCGTAAAAACACACTATAATATAGACAGAAACAAGGCGACCAGCCAACTACGGCAGTCCCCCGAAGAATTGAGTTAAAGAGTAACCGCTTTCTTGCTAGGACAGGCGGTTACTTCTTTTTTATATCGTGGTAAACCTTAATAGCATTAAGGATAAAACCGGCGATGGCTATTATTAGCATAGCAGTTTGTATTGACTCACTGTATGTAATCATAAACCCACCCCCTTTCGCAAAAGGGAGCTTTATAAAGTTTTTCGCCCCCTCTTTAATAGAGGGAGACTGCCGCTTTTCCGTAGGCTGATCGCCTTGCAATTATATTCTACAATACTTTCTTATAAATGTCAATCAAAAAACTGCCGCATGAAAACGGCAGTTTCTTTTTATATTCAGTTTCTGACAATATCACGCCAGTCAAGATCTCCTCTTTCAAGTCCGTGGATAAGCACCTCGCCGGTGGCAATATTGGTAGCTACAGGTATATTGTGCATATCGCAAAGTCTGAGAAGATTCATGTCATTCGGCTCGTGCGGCTTGGGATCAAGAGGATCACGCAGGAATATCAGCATATCTATCTCATTGAATGCTATTCTCGCAGCGATCTGCTGATCTCCGCCCTGACTGCCGCCAAGAAATCTTTGAATTTCAAGTCCGGTAGCTTCAGCGACCATCTTTCCGGTAGTACCGGTAGCACACAGATTATGTCTGCTGAGTATGCCGCAGTAAGCAATACAGAATTGCACCATCAGTTCTTTCTTTGCATCATGAGCTATCAATGCTATATTCATTTTTATCTCCTCCATTTAGCTCAATATTACCCTGACTGTCAGGGCTTTACAATACATATCAAACACAATATACCACTCGCTGCACATTACAGATCAAGCGGAACATCAACACCGTCCAGTCTGGCAGCAATACGGTCAAGCGCATATACAGCCTTATGCTTCCCTTCTATCGGCAGCCCCTTCTGCGCCAGCCCGACAGCAGCACCGTCCTCCGGTATTATGCCAAGGAGCCTTGCACCGGCTTTGTCGATAACAGCATCAAGATCCTCAAATGCCGCTAATTTACGGAAACTGCGCTCGACAAACCTGTTTATTATCAAGCGGCATTCACTTACGCCTATATCACAAAGCATCTGCCTTACCTTATCGCACCCTCTAAGGGTAAGCGGTTCGGTATTCGCCACAAGAACAGCTCTGTCAGCAGGTGCAGCAGCAGACTGTGTACCCATACCTATACCAGCCGGACAGTCGATAAGAATATGATCATAATATCTTTTAAGTACCGTGACAAGCTGCTTCATAATATAGGGGCTTACCTCGTCACGAACGTCTGACGGCGCAGGCAGAACGAACAATTCAGGAACAGTCTTGCAGGGATAAATAGCACCTGCCGGAGGACAGTTTCCGCTTACTATATCAGCAATATCAAAAACCAGTTCCCCGCTGACACCAAGCATAAGATCTATTCCTCTCATACCGGCGTCACAGTCTATTATAAGAACACGGCTGCCCCGCCTTACAAGCGCAGCGCCAAGCCCTGCGGTAACTGTAGATTTTCCCGTGCCGCCCTTACCGGATGTAATAACAGTCACTTTTCCCATTTTCAGATACCTCTTTATTAAAATAGCACATATTTATAATAAAGTCAATAGTAAATACATGATTTTTACACAAACTTTTTATAAAAAATTACCGGCTGATATTAAAACCAGCCGGCTGAAATACAATTTATTTCTTCAGGAGCATTTTGAATATCTCGGCTGGTTTAGGCGGATTGCCGTACATAAGTACACCTATCCTGTAAATTGCAGCCGCCATCAAACCAAACAAATAAATTGTTGCAAGCTGTAAAACAACGGATACAATAACCTCCCATACCGGTATTTCAAGCAATACTGCACGTATGAACATTGCCATAGGCGCAGACAACGGTATATATGAAAGCACAGTCATAACAGTACTGTCAACCATATCCCCTGAACAAAGGAAGATAAGTATAAAATACAGAGCCATAAGAATGAATGTGACAGGAGATATGAGTCCGCTGAGGTCTTCTGATTTTGACGCAAACGACGCAAGAGCGCCAAGAAGAAACGCATATATAAAATATCCAAGTATAAAGAACATCAGCGCAAGAAGCAGAGTTTCCGCCGGGAAATTGATAAAATCCTTTATTTCCGCCGGAATAGCGTCTACAGGAGAATAATTCATCGAGGCAAACAGCGACAGGAAAATTAATGTCAGCTGGGTAAGTCCGGCAAGACCGGCGCCTATAACCTTACCGAACATAAGCTCCTTCGGATCTGCACAGGTGATAAGAAGCTCCATTGTACGGGTATTCTTTTCACTTACTACACTCTGGGTAACAGTATTGCTGAAAGACACAATAGCTACATATAACACACACATCAGCAGATATACCGGCATATAGTTCTTTGTGTGATCGCTGCCTGTTACAACAGTTTCAACTGCAAACGGTGCATTCAGTACGGTGTCAATATCTTCGTCAGATAGTCCACGTTTTTCAAGCTCCGTTACTTTGAATACATCCTGCATGATATTCAATGCTATATCTGAATCAGAATCATATACAAGACGGTCTTTTACAATATGAGTAAATGTGTTCGGAGATGTTATTTGTATAGCAAAGCTGTATTCCTCACTATCCACCTTTTTTTCTATCGTTTTCTGATCCTCGTCTGTTATCTTTATCGTATATGCCGGATAGAATGCGGAAAACTTTGATTTTATAAGCTCGTCCTTGTAACCGCTTTTTGATATAGCTATAATATTTTCCTTATCCTCGGACGGTTCCATACTGTCAGAGATCATTGATGTGATAAGTCCCGGAATGAAAGAAAAAAACAGAGAGATACATACCATAACAATCGTTACTATAATGAAGGCTTTATTCCTTACACAGGTCAGATATTCAAATTTCAGTATTTTAAAAATATTTTTCATATTCCGTCCCCCGTATACTGTACAAATATTTCATTAAGAGTCGGTTCTTTTACCATGAAGCCGTCAAAAGGTGCTTTTTCTTCAAGAAGCATGGACATTATCCTGTCCTTATCCTTTTCATCTCTGAGCTTTACTGTAACGCAGCTGCTCTCGCCGTCAGGTAAGGCAGAGGATACGATATCAGCCGCTTTGCGAAGTACAGCTGTTGATATGCTTTCCGGATCACGTGAATAAATATTTATCGTATCTCTCGGGTATGCACGCTTTATTTCGCCCAAATTTCCGCTCACGGCTATTTTTCCGCTGTTTAGTATGTATATGTCGCTGCAAAATTCTTCCACATAATTCATCTGATGGCTTGAAAAGATAACGGCTGCACCGTCATGGATACTCTCGGATATCACGTCCTTAAGAAGCATTGCATTGACAGGATCAAGACCGGAAAACGGTTCATCAAGTATTATAAGCTCCGGGTCGCAAAGCAGAGTTGCAGCTAACTGTATTTTCTGCTGATTTCCTTTGCTGAGAGTTTCAAGTTTCCTGTCCTTGTATTCAGTCATCCCCATACGGTCAAGCCATTTTTTAACTGCGTCAAGAGACTGCTGCTTTGTCTGTCCTCTGAGTCTTCCGAAATAGGAGAGCTGTTCTCCTATTTTCTGTTTCGGATACAGACCTCTTTCTTCAGGAAGATAGCCGATCTTTATTTTTTTGCGGTTGATCTTTTCACCGTCAACAAGCACATCGCCGCTGTCCGGATAGAATACGCCCATAATTATACGTATAGTGGTAGTTTTTCCTGCTCCGTTGCGGCCCAGAAGACCTATTGCTTTTCCGCTTTCAGCTTTAAGAGTAATGTCTTTCAGAACCTCTTTTTCGCCGAAATTCTTTTTTATATTTTTTATTTCAACTATCATAAACAACCTCCTGTTCTTGATAATAACTTCCGATAATATAATAACACATCAGGCAGATTTTCACAATAGGCTAATCGAATAACTATAACAGTTATAAGTTGTAAGTCATAAGCTCTAAGCTCAAAGCATGATGTATCAAGCTTTACTCTTCTTCTGTAGCTATGAACGTTTCCGCTGTCTCATTTGTCGTTCTGAAGAACGAAACCACGAAAAATCTTAACCAATAACTAACAACTTGCAACTGCTTTAAGCTTTAGACTTTGAGCTTTATAACAAGTTTATTCCTCAGACAGAAGGAAAAGTCTGGTACGCCACCATTGTACATTGCACATTGAACATTGTACATTGAATTAGCCGCTCCTCAGAATGACAGACGTGGAAAGCTTTTAGAACA
>CACXDE010000273.1 GCA_902766305.1 uncultured Ruminococcus sp.
GCAGCGATAAAAATTATCTTTGGTGAAACAAAAACGGAATGGCACAGCCCGTGATTCATAAAAGCGATGATTTTAAAGAAAGTGGTGCAAGACTGGTGCGAGGATTCAGCGTAACGCTGGTATTGACCTGAAGGTCTGAATGTGATATTATACAATAAATAGCAATTACGTCAGGATTTTTTATGCTTACTGTAATAAGAATTAGTACTAAATCTGCAAAAAAGGAGAGTAAATCAAATGAATAAAAGGATGAACGAACAGGAAATGCTTGCCTGCTTTGATGACGCAATTAATTTTGGACACATATTTGTTACCTATCAGCCGAAAATAAACCATTCCACGGGTAGGATGATCGGTGCAGAAGCACTGATGAGGTGGTCGCATCCGGTTTATGGTATGCAGTACCCTTCTGATTTTATCCCTGTTCTGGAAAAGAATGACCTTATCTACAGGGCTGACCTTGCGGTTTTTGAGTCGGTGTGTGTATTCCTGCGAAAATGTCTTGATGAAAAAATAAAACCTGTTCCTATATCTGTAAACATGTCAAGATATGATATCTACAGAAAAGACTATGTTGAAAAGATAGAAAAGCTCAGGCAGAAATATGATATCCCTGTAAAGTATCTTCATGTTGAGGTTACGGAAACATCTGCAATAGGCGGAATGGAGCTTGTTTCAAGCGTTCTTAAACAGCTGCATGATTACGGCTTTATTGTTGAGATGGATGATTTCGGCAGCGGATATTCATCGCTTAACGTGCTTAAAGATCTGGCAGTAGATGTCATAAAGCTTGATATGCGTTTTCTCAGCGGAGATATCGGCGGAAGGGGCGGCACTATCATCAGTGCTATAGTTCAGATGGCTAAGTGGCTAGGAACGCCTATAATTGCAGAGGGTGTGGAAACTCTTGAACAGGCGGACTATATGAAAAGCATAGGATGCAAATATATACAGGGCTATCTTTACTCCAAGCCTGTTGTTGAGAGTGAATTTCTTGAAAAGATGCAGCGTCTGGAGCATGAACCAATGACTCCGGCAATGGTGCTGACTACAGCTATGGATGCTGGAAAATTCTGGGATCCATCTTCAATGGAAACTCTGATATTCAACAACTTTGTCGGCGGCGCTGTGATTTTTTCATACCACGAAGGAAAAGCAGAAATACTGCGTGTGAATAAAAAATACATCCGTGAGATCGGTATGAATATGATCGAGCAGGAAATCCTTGAAACAGATCCGTTTATTGGAATGGATGAATTTAACCGTAAGATATTTACCGATACTCTTCAACGTGCAATTGATTCTAATGATGAGGAGGTCTGCGAGACATGGCGGACAGTATGCTCCAAGACCTGCGGCGAGGATAAGATATGTGTCAGAAGCTTCATACGGATGATAGGCAAAACTGATTATCAGTATCTTTTCTATGCTATGGTACACAATATTACAGCGGAAAAGAGACAGTTCAATGAACTGTTTGAAAGTGAAAGACGTTTCCGTTTTGCAATAGAGCAGGCAAATGTATATGCCTGGGAGGTAGAGCTTGCAACGAAGATAATGCGTCCGTGTTTCAGATGTATGCGTGATCTGAATATACCGTCGGTAGTCAGGAATTATCCTCAGTCTGTTATTGAAAATAAGATATTTCCCCCGGATTATGCCGAAACTTTTCGTAAAAGTGTAGAAATGCTTGAAAGCGGAGAGGTAGAGCAGACTGAGGAGATAGTACCTATGACGGTGGGAAAGGTGCCGTTCTATGTAAGATATACCCTTGAACGTGACGAAAGCGGAAGACCGCTAAAGGTATACGGTTCGGCAACATTAGTTGTGGACGATTGATTTCACTCTGACAGGGAATTTAAGGTCACTGAAATGGAGATATGATAATGAAAAAATCTTTTTTGTCCGACAGTCATACACACAGTGAGTGCTCGTTTGACGGAAATGACAGTGTTATAATGCTTTGTGAACAGGCGAGTGCAAGGGAAATGTATTCAATTACGATTACAGACCATTGTGAATGCAATGAATATTTTGAAAAGAATGTGCGTGATGATATCATTCGTTCTATTTCCCAGACAGCAAGTGCCCGTGAAATGTACCACGACAGGCTTCATGTCTATACAGGAATAGAGCTTGGTCAGCCGACTCAGGATACTGATGCCGCAAGGGATGCGCTGTCTCTTACAGATTATGATTTTGTGTTGGGTTCACTCCATAATCTGAAAGGGGAACAGGATTTTTATTTTCTGAAATATACAGAGCAGTCAGCGTATGAATTGCTGGACAGGTATTATGATGAATTACTGGAGCTTGCACAGCAGAATCTGTTTGACTGTTTGTCGCACATTGATTATCCGCTCAGATATATCATCGGAAATTCAGGGCTTGATATTGATTTGTCCAGATACAATGAAAGGCTTGACGCAGTACTGGAGACTGTCATAAAAAATGATAAAGCCATAGAGATAAATACGTCCGGTCTTAGGCAGATAATAGGCAGGACATTGCCGGATATTTCTGTAATAAAGCGTTTTCGTGAGCTTGGAGGAAAATATGTAACCATAGGTTCAGATGCACATTGCTGGAAGGATATAGGGGCAGGCATTGAGACCGGGCTTGACATACTCTCAGCCGCCGGTTTTACCCATTTTGCTGTATATGGAAAGCACGTTCCGAAGCTGCTCCCTGTTTAATCAGTTGTAAGTTGTCAGTTATCAGCCATCAGTTCAAAGAAAAAAGCTCAAAGTCCTAAGCTCAAAGAGTAGCTTATCAGACTTTTTTCTTCTTTTGTTGTTTCAAAAGTTCGCCCTGCTGTTAATTGTCAACTGAAAACTGATGACTTACAACTGACAACTGTTTACAACTTCCGGTTTATTGAAAATAGTCACCAAATAATAGGATTGCTATTTGTTGTTATACACAAAATTATTCAAAAATATAAATAATTATTGTTACGATAAGAAAATAATGATACAATAGATAGTATAAAGTTCCCGTCATAGGAACAATTGATATATTTATTCTCAGGGAAAGGGTGGCTGACTGTGAAAACAAGGGGTTTAAGAAAAGTATTGAGTATTATGCTTGCGGCTTTGATGATCGTGCCGCTTATCGTATTTACTCCTCAGAGGGCAGAAGCACAGTCTTATGCGGTGAATATCACAATAGTTAATGTTACAAGGAGGTATCGTGATTCAGCGTCATATCTTAAGCTTTGCAATGATTATCGTTCGGAGAATGAGCTTGATCCATGGGTAATGGATGAGGAACTGTATGAGCTTGCAATGAAGAAGGCGGCGGAGCTTGCAGTTTATGTGGACGAATATAATCTTGACGGTTCGTACTTTCTTAATAATACGGAAGAAGAAAGAGGACTGATGATAGGCTACGGTGTTTCAAGCAGTGGAGTACTGTTCAATTCCTTCAAAAGCGAGACAAAATATGTCTCCTATCTGCTGTCTGAAAAATATAAATCAGTCGGTATAGGGTCAGTTGAGGTTGACGGGAAAAAGTATGTCTGTGTGCTTCTTTCGGGAAAAGACCCTGTTCCTGTAGACAGCAGTGTTCTTACCCAGATAAATAAAAGATTGTCTCAGAAAACACAGTGCAACCCTTCTTATCTGATTGATAACAAGGTAAATTTCAAGGATGATTCACAGGTCGTATGCGGCAAGGAGTTTTCAATAAATCTTGTTGTGCATAATCTGAAATATGATGATGCAAATACAGTTGTTACAAGTGATGATATGGAGCTGTTATCCTCTGATACAAATGTTTTCATGCCGACAGGAAGCAGTACTCTTATAGGTACTGGTCCGGGCACAGCATTGATAACAATGAAGCTTAAAGGAACACAGGCTGTAAATGCTTCGGTAAGACTGAAATCAATTGCCTATGATATTAATAACTGCAAGTTTACAGCGATACCGGATCAGAGCTATTCCGGTACAGAGCTGAGACCCGGTGTCAGTCTTCTGACTTCGACAAATGTTTCTCTCGCTGAGGGAAAGGATTATGAGCTTACATATTATAACAATACAGAGGTCGGTCAGGCACAGGTGACTATAAAGGGTATCGGTTCTTATTCCGGTTCATCCAGAACAGAAAAATTCAATATCATAAGCGATCCCAACGCCTTTGGTGCGGCACTGAAATCTGATGTTTCCGAAATAGAATTGGGACAGAGTGCAAAGCTTACAGCGTCATTTGTAAACGGGAAAGAACCGGTGAGCTTTAAGTATGAGTATGCTCTGCAAGGTTCTTCGGAGTATGAGATGATATGTGAAGAAGGTACAGACTGTAACTGTTCATTCAAGCCGACAGCGGCAGGAACGTATGTTCTCAGAGTTACAGCGGCAGATGCGGAAAATAAAATTGCTGCGGCTAATGTTCTGCTGGGAGTAAGCACACCGCTGTCTGTTGTTCTCGAACCTGATGCCTCAGAGCTGATAATCGGGGATACACTTAAAGTATCAGCAATAGCAGAAGGCGGAAAATTACCTTATAAGTATGCGTATTATATACTTGAACCGGGAAAAACTGAATACAGACTTATTGCAAGCTATGGTGATCTTACTGCACTTACGTATACACCAACGGCTTTGGGTGAATATCGGATACGCTGTGATGTGAAGGGCAGTAATGATCTTACAGCAACAACTTCAGAAAGCTTTACTGTTTCGCCGAAGCCGCTTGTAAATGATTCTATAATAAGTTCAACATCTGTGAAAACAGGAAAAGAAATAAACTTGAATGCACAGGCGAGCGGAGGTATAGAGCCGTACAGTTATGCGTACTCCTACAAAGAGATATCATCTGATGAATGGACAATGATCTCCGGCGGAAATGACAGCGGATTTGTCACAGAAGCAACTGAAATATTCAGTCAGTCAGAAGCAGGTACTTATGTTTTAAGAGTGAGTGTCAAGGATAGTGACAACAAGATTGTTGATAAGGATTTTACAGTTACGGTCTTTGAAGATCCTCTGAGGAACGATTCAGTGATCAGCACTGACAGTGCAGGAAACTCCGTTGGAATAACTATAAGCGGTAAGGCTGGCGGAGGCGAAGAACCGTACAGATATGCGTACTACTATAAAGATACCTCGTCAAGCGTATGGACAAAGCTTTCATAAGCAGACGGTTCTGCTTATGTTACTGAAACAAGCATGCTGTTCAAGCCTTCCGATGCAGGCAGATATGATCTGAGAGTCAATGTGA
>CACXDE010000274.1 GCA_902766305.1 uncultured Ruminococcus sp.
CATATTTTATACCCTTGCAAAGCTGTGGCGCTTGACATAATCCGCAAATTCCCTTTTAAAGGGCGTGAGTTTCAGCTTGCTGATGAGCGCGCACTCATTGTTGTCAAACTGTATATTCGTGGAATTGTGAGTTGCGATATGCTTCATATTGACAAGATAAGTCCTGTGGCTTCTGAAAAATCCTTCCTGCGGGAGAAGCTTTTCAAGATCCGAAAGCGGCTTTTTATATAGTATACTGCCCTCGACAGTCCTTACATAGCAGTATTTATCCGAAGCCTCCGCATATATTATGTCATCGACCTTGACGCGCACATTCCCGTCATCGGTTTTCAGCAGTATGAAGTTACTGTCATCAAGGCTTGAAACATAGGCATCAAGTGCGGCGGACAGTTTCCCGTAATCAACAGGCTTTACAAGGAATCTGAAAGCATTGACTTCAAACACGTCAAATACCACATCTGCATAGCTTGTAAGGAATATAATTGCCGTATTATTGTTTCTTTTTCTCAGCATACGGGCAGTATCAAGCCCATTCAGCCCGTCCATCTGATAGTCCATAAAAATAAGGTCATACTTTATAGAAGAAGAGAGAAGATCAGCACCGTGAGTGTAATCGTCGTAAATAAAATCAATTTTTCTTTCAAACGAGTATTTCTCAAGATGTTTTTTCAGTTCCTGATGCAGTATCTGCATATCATCACAAATTGCTATTTTCATTTTTTCATCCTTTCATTCCGATTACGGAATCCGCCAAAGTCCATTCACTCCGAAAAAGCCCCCGTTCACGGAATATAAATCTGTTTTCCAGCCGTTTACTCCGATTTTGTAGCTGAGCGGAGAAATATGCGCTATAATTTAACCACACTAAGAAAAAGGAGAAGTAAAGCAATGGGAAACATTTTCAAATGGCTTTTTGGCTAATATAATATTACAAATATTATAACACATTTATACCTTTATGTCAATAATATATAACCAAATCATAAAAAATTAATAATTCAAGAGAGTGACGATATGCAGATATTAGAACATCAGTGTTTACATTTGAACAATCTTATCTCATATGAAACCATAGTAGAAAAAAAACGGCTCAATGAGCTGATAAAGCATATCAAAGACAATGTGAACAGTCTTCAGCTCTATATCAAGGATAATATCCTTTTTACAGCATCACCGGTCAATGACAAGCTGAATATCGAAGTCCTCGTACCGGTGACAGGAGAGGCGCATGACTGCGAAAACTACAGGGTAAAATCAATATACAAACTCAATAACGCCGTCGTTATCCGTCATGAGGGCTGCCTTTCAGAGATAGAAGGTACTATCGACTTTCTGAACCAGTACATCAAAAACAAGAATTATCAGAGCATAACCGCTCCGTATTGCAGGATAATCCGCAGCGATACCGACCGCGATTCAATTATAGATATCTATATCGGGCTGAATAACAACGTCCTTTGATACAAACAGAATACTCTAAATAAAAAAAGTGCTATTAGTAGCACTTTTTTTATTTGGTAAGAAATAAGGAAATCCCGCTGTTTTACGGCAAGCTCTTTTTGGCAGCTAAAAACGGGCTTTTTTCTTCTTTATAAAACTTATTTTTAGTTTTTGAGCTGACACTGAATATACTGAATTTTCAAAATGTGCTATTAGTAGCACATTTTTTGATACGATATTTCAATCCATTTTCTTTCTCACAAAAAAAGTGCTACTAATAGCACAAAATTAAAATCCTACTCCCGTTCACTCCAAAAAACATACCGTTCACAGAATACACAGCACCGTTAAAGCCGTTCACTCTTTTTTTGTGGCTGAACGGGTAATTCCGCGATATAATAAAACCACACTAAGACAAGGGAGTGATAAAACAATGGGAAACATCTTCAAATGGCTTTTTGGTTAATGCTTAATAAAACAATTATTATATAGATAAAAACCACACAGGAAAGAGGTTTAACATGGAAACAAACAGAATCAAAAGAAAAATATCAAGTCTTGCATTAGCTGCTGCAATATCGGTTACCGCAGCAGCCCCAACACTGCTCAACATCAACAGCACATTAAGCGGCTGCACGATCACGGCAAGCGCAGCAAGCATCACAATGTCAGATGCGGAATATCAGAAAGGCTTACACATCTACGAGTATCTGCACAGCCACACAACATGGAATGACGGAGCTATCTGCGGACTTCTTGCACATTTATACGCAGAGAGCAGATTTAATCCGACTGCAAAAAACAACAGCAGCGGTGCATACGGTATCGCACAGTGGCGCGACAGCCGCAAGACAAATCTAATGAATAAGGGCAACTACTCCAATGTTGATGTTCAGCTTGATTTTCTGATAAGCGAACTCAGCAACACCTACTATGCAGCATCAAAAAACGCAATAAACAATGCTTCAAATGATGCTAACGGCGCATACAACGTTGCATATACATACAGACTCAACGCAGGCTGGGGAGTATACAATGTAAGCTCTGCAAGCGGCAGCAAAGTAGACGACTGCAAGGCAAGAGGCAATGAAGCAAGAGATTTCTTCTATCCAAAGTATTCCAAGAAATCAGGAACAAGTTTTACAATACTCAGAGGCGATCTTGACCTCAACGGCAAAGTAGATACTACAGACTGCACATATCTCAGTCTTTATCTCATCGGTGACACGACCCTTGCAAGAATTGCAGGCAATGAAGCAGCAACCAAAGCAAATGCTGATGTTAACGGCGACGGAACTATCAACCTCGTTGACCTCACTACATTAAAGCAGATGATCTCAAAGACTAACGCTCCAACTAATACATCACCGAAAGATGTAAATTATATAGAGAGGATCTCAGGCGGAACAACTCTTTACAAAACTCCCGGAGGTTCAATCTGCGGATCAGTTCAGGCTACAGGTTCTTACACTATAGTCAAGGAACAGTACAATAACGGCATTAAATACGGCTGTCTCAAGAGCGGTGCAGGCTGGGTGATCCTCTAAGCCATTGACCGCAGCAAAACTCATACACCCCAAACCATATTTTATCAGCGTTAAAAATTAAATTAATAATAAAAATTAAAATCAAAATTTAAGAAAGAGGTATTTTATCATGAAAACATCAATTATCAAAAAGGCAATCGCAGGAATCACAGCAGCTCTCACACTCGGTACAGCATCAGCAATGCTCGCACCCGTTTCAAGCTTTGCAGCCAATCAAACAGCTCAGGAAGCTTGTGATACAGCAAGATATTACTTAAATAACCCCAGCAAATATTCCCACAGCTCATCCGCTTGGTGCGCTGAATTTGCAGTTGACTGCATAGAAGCAGCAGGCGTTAATATGTCAGGTTTAGCTTCAAACTCAACAAACGCTCTCCTTACAAACTTCTATAACAGAGATCATAACAGCTATCATTCAAGATCAGGAGCCGCATGGAGAAGTGCATATCCGAACCCGAACACAAGAATTGATACAAACTACACTCCACAGCCCGGCGATCTTGCTTTCGTGCAGAATAACTGGTACGATCCCGAGCCTGACCACACAGCATTAGTTGTAAGCGTTTCAGGCACAGGCATCAATGCAACTGTTACAACTATCGAGGGCAATATGTCAGGCACTATAAAGTCAATGACATACTCAGGCGGTGAAATATACGGCGGTTACAGAGCATCTATCTACGGTTATGCAACACCCAGCTACAAAAAAACATCTTCCGTTTCAACTCTCAAAGGAGACCTTGACCTCAACGGCAAAGTAGATGTTACTGACTGCTCACATCTCAGCCTTTACCTTATAGGCGACAAGACACTTGCAAGCATCGCAGGCAATGAAGCTGCAACAAAAGCAAACGCAGACATGAACAGTGACGGTGAGGTCACAATCGTAGACCTCTCCATGTTAAAGAACAAGATATCAGGCGGCTCTGCAGTTGTAAATGTAAACTACACAAAATCACTCAGCGCTGGTACTGCTATCTACTCAGCTGCCGGTGGAAATAAAATAAATACAATTTCCTCGACAGGCGTATACACTATCGTAAAAGAACAGTATGCCGGCGGCGTTAAATACGGCGCTCTTAAGAGCGGCGCAGGCTGGGTAAAGCTCTGATCGACCATTCCAAAAGCAGAAACAGTATAAACATAACAAGCCCGAAGGCAGTCACATCACGACCGTCTTCGGGCTGTTTTTGTTTATTTTGTTTGCAGGAATTCCTTTAGCAGAAATGCGCAGAAATACGGAAACGAATACACATTATCCGAATAGCCGATATTGCCTTTGAACAGCTTGACGCCGAATTTTATATCAACATATTTATCGGATGTTATCAGCGTTCTCAGTGACTTGGCTTTGCCGTTCTCGGCTTTGACTTCAACAGGAACAAGCAAATCCTTGGTACGCAAGAAGAAATCCTGTTCAAGCGTTGAGTCCTCGCGGCGATAGTAATAAAGATTGCCGCCGCTTTTGACCAAAGCTTCTCCTACAATGTTTTCGTAAAGAGCGCCTTTGTATACTCCGAGATTCTTATTAGCACGAAGATCGTCCTGAGCTTCATCGTCGAGCATTGCAACGAGCAGTCCACTGTCTGCAAAATAGAGCTTGAATTTATCTTCATCATAGTTGCCTTTCAGCGGAAGCTCTGGAAAGCTCAGACAATAGCAAGGATTGACGATACCTGCATCAACAAGCCATTCTATACAGCCGCGGTAGTCGCGGAAACGAGCTCCGGAAGCAACTTTTGATATCTGAAACTTCTTGTTCTCCTTTGCAAGCTGCGGAGCGATTCGATTGAACACGTTAAGAATACGAGTCTGTTCAACGCCTTCTGCGTATTTCCGAATATCCTCCTTGTAGTCTGCGAGAAGCTGTCTCTGCGTATCAAGGGAGCCTTCAAATGTGCCGTTTTCGATATACTGCGAAACGACCGCTGGCATACCTCCAAGCACACAAAAATCAAGGAACAACGAGCGGCAGACTGAAAGCTCCAGCTCGCTGAACGGCTTTTGCTCTATCATATGGCTGAACAGGTTCTCACGAAATGAATCGTCGTATCCTTTCGCCCAAAGGAACTCCTCAAAATCAAGCGAACGCATGGTATAGTCTTTTTTGTAGCCAACACTGTTGCTTTCGATTTTTCGATAATTGATACCAAGCATCGATCCGCTGCATATCACATCGAAACGACCGTCCTGCCTGATGAATTTGAGACTTGTGGCAATATCAGGAAAGCTCTGTATTTCATCAAAAAATATGAGAGTTTTGCCATCTATGAATTTCTTGGACGGATCAATTAGCGAGATGTTTTTGATTATATCGTCGGTCTTGTATCCGTCGGATGTTATCATCGTGTATTTCGGCTCTTCAACAAAGTTTATTTCAATAAAGCTGTCATAGTTGTCAGCAGCAAAGTGTCTTATAGATTCCGTTTTGCCAACCTGACGTGAGCCCTTGATTATAAGCGGCTTTCTGTCCTGTTCTGATTTCCAGTTGGAGAGGAACTTGTCTATTTTTCGCGGCATATACATATACCATGCACCTCCTGTCCCCTCTATGATACAATAAACAGAGCCAAAAGTCAAGCATTCTTACACATTTTCATAGCTAATAATAAGCACGTTTTCACAAAATCTTATCGAATGATGCTTGGATTGACAAATTTAATTGGCACAAATCGTCTTATTCATGATAGATACACTATAAGCCTTTTCAATATAGCTTATAGACGGGGAAAATCTCTTGATCACATTCATTATTGCCTTATCGTTGTGGATCTTCTTGTAATTGAAAGCATCCTTAAGCAGTACGCCGTTTCTATAATAGTCATATGTGCTGCGGCGATACTTCTGACTGAACATATAGATACTTTCGTTTTCAGAAGTTATGTAGAAATCAATGATTCCCTTTGTATTGCTGTCCTTGCAGTAGATTACACTTGTTTTCATATTGATCGTCCTTTCTGTTGAGAAGAGCCCATGCAGTTTTTATCCTGTATGAGCTTTTTTATTTTGTGCTATTAGTAGCACTTTTTTATTTCTTACATTGAAGCTGTTTGAAATGTGCTATTAGTAGCACAAAATTTCTGAGTATCACTTCTTTTCTGTCTTATAGATGACATAAAGCGTAGCCAGATAAAGAAATGAGATAATAAGAAAAGTTACAAAAAGTAAAAACATAGATCATACCTCCAGTCTGCTTGTAAAAAAATCACCTGCCATATTTTAATAAAAGATATAACCAAGCTGTGCAAAATGCAATAACAGTGAGAAAAACTAAAAATAACATAAACATAATATCAACCTCCGTTTGATCATTGATATCTTTCTGATATCATTTTATCAGTTTAATTTTTATGAGATAAGATTCAGATGTATAAATCCTGAAAAGCGCGGAAGGTGTTCATTCATCTCCCAGAAGCCTGTGCTTATTTACTGCCGCGCCCATAAGAAGCACGATCACATCGTCGATAGGTCCGGGCATGAGATCTACAGGTGATACGATATAAGCGATGACAAGACCGAGCACAACGAGCTTGATGATCCTTTCCTTTTCCATAACATCATCCTCCTTTTGATAAGCTGTGTTTCGTTCTTCTGTAATTATATAATACCATATCGAAAAAGGAAAATACAGGCAAAAAAGTGCGCAAAAAATCCCATTATCAGAATAGTGAAGAAAATTATAATTTATTGTTGTAAAATGCGGAAGCTTATCAGACATAGTA
>CACXDE010000275.1 GCA_902766305.1 uncultured Ruminococcus sp.
ATTTCTTCATGTCGAAAGAACAGCCGGACAAAATGGGCGGCATGAAGGTGACGCTGATCCGGGAGGGAAAGACGTTTACCGATTATTCTCTCAAATCGGACGAGATTGATCTGATTTTCCCGGAATTCCATAAGTAACAACTGTGTACCACATTGGGTGTCAACTGTGTACCACATTGAGTGCCAACTGTGTACCTTTTTGAGTGCCAACTGTGTACCTTTTTGAGCGCCAACCGTGTACCTTTTGCGATGTTTTCTTTTGTTAATTAAAATAAGCAAACTGATGTACTTGTTAAGGTACACAGTTTTGCATAAATTAAAAAATAATATCTAAAATTTTTTTGTTGATTCAATAAATATCATTATTCCCTCTCACGCGATTGACAAGGCGTAGAATTGCTGATATAATCATTTCCGTTGTGAAA
Organism: uncultured Ruminococcus sp.; assembly: GCA_902766305.1. Lineage (GTDB taxonomy): Bacteria > Bacillota > Clostridia > Oscillospirales > Acutalibacteraceae > UBA1213. The sequence continues at coordinate 425 of CACXDE010000275.1, forward strand.
GCAACGATGATTCACGCCATGCTATCAAGTCAGGGGGAATTTTGCATTGAGGAATAAGGAAAGCAGACTTATTTTATCAGATGAACAGGATGTATTTATCAAAGAAGCAATCAACGGTCATAATATTTTGGTAAATGCATGTATAGGGAGCGGAAAAACAACCGCGATACAGCAGTTATGCAACCGCTTGCCGCAGGATAAAAGCATTTTATATCTGACATATAATAAATTATTGAAATTGGATGCAAGCAAAAAAATCAAAAACATAAATGTTACTGTAACCAATTACCACGGCTTTGCCTTTAAGGCATTGTATGAATGCGGACTGCGCGGTGTTTCTCCCAGTGATTTGATTCAGATTTTTAATTCAGAAAAGCCGCCTGTAAAGCGTTATGATTTACTTTTAATTGACGAATATCAGGACATTGACCAGGAACTTTCGGAGATGCTTGTATACATAAAATCGTCAAATCCTTCCATGCAAATAATCGCGGTGGGGGATATGGACCAGAAAATATATGATAAAACGACGCTGGATGTTTCAGCTTTTATGGAGCGTTTTTTGGGCAACCACATCAATCTTACCTTTACAAAATGCTTTCGGCTTTCTTCTGATTTAGCGGCACGGCTTGGACGGATATGGAAAAAGAAGATTGTGGGCGTCAACGAGAATTGCAAAGTGGAAGTCATGAACCGTGAGGATGTCGTTAGTTTTTTGGCTTGCCAACCAACCGAAGATATTCTGTGTTTAGGGGCAAGAACCGGCGCGTTATCCGAAATATTAAATTATTTGGAAAAAATGTATCCTCAAAAATTCAACAAAAAAACGGTGTATGCGAGTATCGACGCCCAGGACAGCCTTAATCGGAAGGTTTCTCCCAAAAAAGATTCCGCTATATTTACCACCTTTGACAGTTGTAAGGGAATGGAACGAAAAGTATGTGTCGTCTGTGATTATACGGAAAGCTATTGGAATGTAAGAATCAATAAACCACAGCAATCTTCAAAAATTTTGAGAAATATTTTTTGTGTTGCCGCAAGCAGAGGAAAAGAAAGAATCATTTTCCTGGATAACAAGGAAGCCTTATTATCAGATAAAACATTGATGGATGCTATGGATACCAACAGACATACGGAGACATATTCCATTTCAAAAATGTTCGACTTTAAATATAAAGAAGATGTTGTGAGATGTCGTCAATTATTGGATGTCAGTGAAGTATCTTTTAAGGATAGAACGGAAATTAAAGTTAAAAGTAATGATGAATTGATTGATTTGTCTCCGTGTATTGGCATTTATCAGGAGGCAGTGTTTTTTAATGGTTATGAGATAGATAAGGCTATTAATTTTTATTTTGAACTGTTTCAGGAACAGAAGTTTTTATATACATCTGATTGGAAAAAAATCTCGCTGGAGGAGAAAATACTGTTTTTGACATCGTTGGAAACGAAACAAGATAGGTATAGAAAACAGGTCAGTATCCCCTTTATCTCTGAAATGGCAAGAAAAAAAATAATGGCACGGCTTCAAACAATGTTTGCCCCGGATGAAGAGGTGCAGGTCAGATGCCATATTGATTTTTCACGTCAAAAAGGCGGTAAAAGTGATTTCTCCGCCATTGGTCTGGCAGATGTTGTAAAAAATGATATTGTGTACGAGTTAAAATTTGTATCTCAGTTGAGTGATGAACATTTCTTGCAATGCGCCTGTTATATGGCAGCCCTGCATTTGGAAAAGGGAATTCTTTGGAATATACGGGATAATTCTATGTATCAGGTTTCTATTCCCGATAAGCAGGCATTTTTAGACGCGGTGGCAAACGCCATAACCAAGCGTGATGTGAACAAATACTATAAACCGGAGGAAAAGTAAATGAATATAGCAGTGATAGACGTTGAGACCAATTACAATGATGAGGTTATGTCGATTGGAATAGTGATTGCAAATGCGGCTACATATCAGAAGATAGACAGCAAATATTATATTTTGGCTCCGGAATACCAGGTAGGCGGTATGTATTCCCTTATGATGAAACTGCCATCTCAGAAACCTGTTATCACTCAAAGAAATAAAGCGATTAATGAAATAAAGACCCTTTTGAGAACTTATAGTGTGACAAATCTATTTGCATATAATGCGAAATTCGATTATCATCGTCTATACGAATTGTCGGATTTTGTATGGCATGATATTATTGGGGTGGCGGCATATAAGCAATATAATCATAAAATCCCGTCAGATACGCCTTGTTGCGCAACGGGAAAAATGAAAAGGGGATATTCTGTTGAGAATATGATGAAAATTTTATCGGACGATGATTGTTATGTTGAAAAGCACAACGCTTTATGCGATGCGTTGGATGAGTTAAAAATCATGCGGTTGTTGGGTGTAAGCATAAATATGTATGAGGTTGCTGTGATAAACAGATAGTGCAAAAATTTCTTAAAACAGGGCTGTCTCACAAGGAAATCATTTCCGGTGAAACAGCCCTGCTTTTTGGTGTTTTATGGCGGCGGTTTATTTCTGAATGTAGCCGCTGACGGCTTTGGTGTACATATCGTCCGTGATGCTCTGGTATCTGTCGCCCGAATAATCATCGGCAAAGCCGTTGTAAGCTCTGTAGACGTCGCCTGTTTCGGTGTCATACACTCTTTCATAGCCCAGGGTGGCGTCACTCTGCTTCTGGC
>CACXDE010000276.1 GCA_902766305.1 uncultured Ruminococcus sp.
AACGATCAGGGCGAGGAAGAAGAAATTGTGATAAAAGGCTGGTCATACGGCGAGGTCACAAAACCCGAAACAATAAACTACCGTACACTCAAACCTGAAAAGGACGGTCTTTTCTGCGAGGCTATCTTCGGTCCGACAAAGGACTGGGAGTGCCACTGCGGTAAGTATAAGAAAATACACTACAAAGGCAGAATATGCGAAAAGTGTCATGTTGAGATAACAAAGTCAAAGGTAAGACGTGAACGTATGGGACATATTGAGCTTGCAGCCCCTGTGTCACATATCTGGTACTTCAAGGGCATACCTTCAAGAATGGCTCTTATGCTGGATGACATAACACCGAGAAACCTTGAACAGGTTCTGTACTTTGCTAAATATATCGTAACCTATGTAAAGCCCGATTCTCCCGCACAGCGTGAGATAAAGAAACAGCAGATTCTTTCAGAAGCGGAGTTCAAGGAGCTTGAAAAGAAATACGGAAACGATTTTGAAGCAATGATGGGCGCAGAAGCTATTCAGAAGCTCCTTGCTGAGATAGATCTTGAAGAACAGTCAAAGAAGCTCAAAGCGGAGCTTGAAAATGCGACTGGTCAGAAAAAGGTAAAGCTTCTGAAAAGACTTGAGGTAGTTGAGTCCTTCCGTCTCTCAGGAAACAGACCGGAATGGATGATACTCAACGTTCTTCCGGTAATACCGCCGGATATCCGTCCAATGGTTCAGCTTGACGGCGGACGCTTTGCAACAAGCGACCTTAACGACCTTTACCGCCGTGTACTTAACAGAAACAACCGTCTTAAAAGACTTATAGAGCTTCATGCTCCCCGTATGATAATACGCAATGAAAAACGTATGCTCCAGGAAGCAGTTGACGCTATAATAGACAACGGCAGAAGAGGAAGACCAGTAACAGGTCCTTCCAACAGAAGCCTTAAATCCCTTTCAGATATGCTGAAGGGTAAACAGGGACGTTTCCGCCAGAACCTTCTCGGAAAACGTGTTGACTATTCCGGACGTTCAGTTATCGTTGTAGGACCGGAGCTGAAAATGTATCAGTGCGGTCTTCCGAAGGAAATGGCACTTGAACTGTTCAAGCCCTTCGTTATGAAGATACTTGTAGAAAGCGGATCAGTAGCCAACATAAAGGCTGCGAGAAAGGCTGTAGAAAGAGCGCAGCCCGAAGTATGGGATGCACTCGAAAGAGTTATCAAGGGACACCCTGTAATGCTCAACCGTGCGCCGACGCTTCACAGACTGGGTAGCCAGGCATTTGAACCGGTACTTGTTGAAGGTAAGGCACTCAAGCTTCATCCGCTTGCTTGTACAGCATTCAATGCTGACTTTGACGGCGACCAGATGGCTGTACACGTTCCTCTTTCAGCTGAAGCACAGGCTGAGGCACGTTTCCTTATGCTTGCTGCTAACAACCTTCTTAAGCCCTCTGACGGTAAGCCGGTTACTGTTCCTACACAGGATATGGTACTTGGTTCTTATTACCTGACTCTTGATAAAGACGGTGAAAAGGGCGAAGGAAAGGTATTCCGCAATGTTGACGAGGTTTTGATGGCATATCAGACAGGCGTAATTGCTCTTCATGCAAAAATAAAGGTTCGCCGTACAGGCGTCCTTAACGGCAGAAAGATTACAAGTCTTGTAAGCACAACTGTCGGAAGAATAATCTTTAACGATCCTATTCCTCAGGATCTCGGCTATGTTGACAGAACAGATCCTGAAAAATTCCTTGATTATGAAATAGAATTTCTTGTCGGAAAGAAACAGCTTGGCAAAATATTTGATAAGTGTATCAAAAAGCACGGTACACAGCGCACCTCAGAAGTACTTGATGCCGTTAAGGCTCAGGGATATAAATATTCAACAAAGGGCGCAATAACAGTTGCAGTCTGTGACGCTACTATACCGCCGCAGAAGAAGGATATTATTGCTGCTGCTGAAAAAGAGATAGACAGAGTTACAGCTATGTACAGAAGAGGTTATCTCTCAAATCAGGAGCGTTATGAAAAAGTAATAACCATTTGGGAAAAGGCAACAAAGGATGTTACGGACGCACTCCAGAATAATCTTGACAGATACAATCCTATCTACATGATGGCTGATTCGGGTGCCCGTGGTTCTATGAGCCAGATCAGACAGCTTGCAGGTATGCGAGGTCTTATCGCAAACACATCAGGTAAAACTATCGAAATTCCTATCAGAGCTAACTACCGTGAAGGTCTTAACATTCTTGAATACTTCATTTCCTCACGTGGTGCAAGAAAGGGTCTTGCAGATACAGCTCTTCGTACAGCTGACTCAGGTTATCTTACAAGACGTCTTGTTGACGTATCACAGGATGTTATTATCCGTGAAGAGGACTGCGGAACAAAGGATGGTATCGTAGTATATGATATCAGACAGACAAATGCTGAAACAGGCGAAGAGGTAGAAGTATCATATGAGAATCTTACCGGAAATCACCTGTTTGAGAACTTCTATGATCCTCAGAGCGGCAAGGTGCTTATATCCACAGACAGGATCATGACAAACCGTGATGTCAGCACCATCATGTCCTATGATATAACAAGTATCCGTATCCGTCCCTATGAGCAGTTCCGTTCTATGAAAAGTCAGATCGTAGGCAAGCTCCCGGTAAATGATATCAACGATCTGCGCAACGGAGATGTTATCGCAGTTACAACTCAGCCCATTACAGAACAGGATGCTGTCAATATAATCAATTCCGGTATAACATCAGTTAAGGTCAAGGAAGAAAATGAGGACGGCGAGACTGTAGTAAAAGAGTACACATCCTTCTATAAGACTCTTCTCGGCAGAAAGATAATGGATGATTTCTGCGACAAGGAAACGGGAAGAATGCTTATACCGTCAAGAAAGGTACTCACGGAAAACGATATCCGTATCCTGACAGAACACAATGCTGTACTTGTCAAATTAGTTCATTCAAACGATGCTGACTCTATAATTGAGTCAATGCACGAACGTCTTCAGGGACGTTATCTCTGTGAGGATTACTTTGATCCTCAGACAGGAGAGCTTCTTGTATCAAGCAATAAAATCATGGACGATCATGACGCTGATCTTATTGTCAACTCCGGATGCAAGAGCATAAAGCTGCGTTCAATCCTTGACTGCCGTGCTAAACACGGTGTTTGCAGAAAATGCTATGGTACAAACCTTGCAAACGGTATGCCCGTTACTATCGGTGAAGCTGTAGGAATTATCGCCGCACAGTCTATCGGTGAGCCGGGTACACAGCTTACAATGCGTACCTTCCATACCGGCGGTGTAGCCGGCGGTGAGGATATCACACAGGGTCTTCCCCGTGTTGAGGAACTGTTCGAGGCAAGAAAGCCGAAGCACATTGCTATCGTTACAGAGATAGGCGGTCAGGTAAAGCTTGAAGACAACAACAGAAACGCTGTCATCACAAGCACCGATCCTTCTGCTTCTAATGAAAACGGCGAACCTCTCAGCAAAACATATCTTATTCCATTCGGCGCACGTACCAAGATCAAAAACGGTCAGATGGTAGAACCCGGCGACCTTCTTACAGAGGGTTCTGTAGACCCGCATGAGATACTCAATATCAAGGGTGCGGCTGCCGTTCAGGACTACCTGATCGAGGAAGTTCAGAGCGCATACAGACTTCAGGGTGTTGATATCAACGATAAGCATATCGAAGTTATCGTTCGCCAGATGATGAAGAAGGTTCGTATTGAGGATGCCGGAAGTACAGACCTTCTCCCAGGTTCACTTGTTGACAAGGGCAATTTCTATGCTGCAAACGAGATAATCGAAAAGCGCATTGCTGCCGGTGAGACAGGACTTTCATATGCTACCTATTCTCCGACACTTCTTGGTATTACAAAGGCTTCACTTGCAACAGATTCCTTCCTTTCTGCTGCGTCATTCCAGGAAACAACAAGAGTTCTTACAGACGCTGCTATAAAGGGCAAGGTTGATCCGCTTATGGGTCTTAAGGAAAATGTTCTTATTGGTAAGCTTGTTCCTGCCGGAACGGGTATGGCACGTTACAGAGATGTTGAGATAGAGGAAAATATTCCGGCTATTTATCCCACTGATCTTTGATACTGAATAAAATTAAACCTTGTATCTTTCGTGTATTTTGTAATGCACGTCTGATACAAGGTTTTTTATTTTTATCTGTTATAAAAGTTTTAGGAAAGGAGTTTGGGGGATAACTCTTTTTCAAAAGAGTTTCCCCCAAGTAAAACTAACTCACTGTTCTATCTGCTCCATCTCGTATATTTCAAAAATGTCGCCTTCCTTGATATCGCTGTACTTTTCAAGTGTAAGACCGCATTCAAAGCCCTGTGCTACCTCTTTTACACTGTCCTTGAAACGCTGCAAAGACGCAATTACATCATCTGCGATTATTATACCGTCACGAACTACACGGCAGCTTGCGCCTCTTACAACCTTTCCGCTGAGTACATATGAACCGGAAACCAAACCAACGCCTGTGATCTTGTATGTCTGGCGTACCTCCACCTTGCCAAGAATATTTTCCCTGAACTTCGGAGCAAGCATACCCTTCATAGCCGCTTCAATTTCCTCGATGCAGTCATAGATTATTCTGTAAAGGCGCATATCCACACCGTCACGCTTTGCATTTTCCTCAGCTACAGGATCAGGACGAACATTGAAACCAACTATAATAGCGTTCGATGCAGAAGCAAGCATAACATCCGATTCACGGATAGCACCGACAGCACTGTGAATGACATTAACTCTTACTTCTTCATTTGTAAGCTTTTCAAGAGACTGTCTTACTGCTTCTACAGAGCCCTGTACATCAGCCTTGACTATTATCTTGAGTTCCTTCATCTCGCCAAGCTTCATCTGGTCAAAGAGGTTGTCAAGAGTAACCTTTGTACGTGCGTTGAATCTTTCTTCCTTTTCGCTGTCACGTCTCTGCTGTACAAGCTCTCTTGCAAGTCTTTCATCCGATACGGCATTGAATATGTCGCCGCCTGTCGGTACATCATCAAGACCCGTAATCTCAACTGGAACGGACGGGCCTGCCGCTTTTACCTTAGCGCCCTTTTCGTTTGTCATAGCTCTTACACGTCCTACAGATGTGCCTGCTACGATTATGTCGCCGACATTGAGCGTACCATTCTGCACAAGAACGGTTGCAATAGGACCGCGTCCCTTATCAAGTCTTGCTTCGATAACAGTACCCTTAGCAGCTCTGTCAGGATTAGCCTTAAGCTCCTTCATATCAGCTACAAGCAGAACCATTTCAAGCAATTCATCAATACCCATCTTTGTATGTGCGGATACAGGTATTACCGGAACATCTCCGCCCCATTCCTCAGGTACAAGCTCATACTCAGTAAGCTGTGACTTTACATGTTCTATATCAGCACCCGGCTTATCCATCTTGTTTACCGCAACAATGATAGATACACCGGCTGCCTTTGCATGATGTATAGCCTCAACCGTCTGCGGCATGATACCATCGTCCCCGGCAACAACAAGTATTGCTATATCTGTTACCTGTGCGCCTCTTGCTCTCATTGTTGTGAAAGCTTCGTGTCC
>CACXDE010000277.1 GCA_902766305.1 uncultured Ruminococcus sp.
GTATACAGTATTATTTTGAAGTCAATTCAAAGGATGAGGTTTACCTTGTATATGAAAGCAAGATAGTTCTCCCCGAAAATGCAAGCGAAACATCCAAGCAGTATTTCAAATTCCCATGGCTCAATCCGTCCGATATTATAAAGACGCCCGATTGGGTAAAGAATACTATATGGTATCAGATAATGCCTGACAGGTTTGCACGCGGCAGCAATTTCAAAAATGACGGAAGGTTCAAGGAATGGGCTGATATGTCGCATCCTCACTGGAGAGATATATTCGGCGGAAATCTCAAGGGCATAACAGAAAAGCTTCCCTATCTTAAAGAACTGGGTATAGGCGGCATATACATGACTCCTATCTTTAAATCGCCGTCAAACCATAAGTATGATACGATAGACTATACCTGTATTGATCCTGATTTCGGTACGGAAGATGATATGAAAGAACTGGTGTCTGCCGCTCATGAATATGGTATCAGGATAATGATAGACGCAGTATTCAATCACAGCAGCAGAGACTTCTTTGCATGGAAGGATGTTCAGGAAAAGGCGGAGAAGTCAAAGTATTACGACTGGTTCTTTATCAACAAGCCGGATTTTGATCCTGAAAAATTCTCAACAGAGGACGCGCGTTACTATTCATTTTCGTTCTGGTCTGGTATGCCTAAGCTGAATACAAATAATCCCGAAGTACGAAAATACTTTACCGACCTGACCTGTTATTGGGCAAGGGAGTGGGATATTGACGGTATAAGATTTGATGTAGGAGACGAAATTTCACATACGTTTGTAAAACAGCTTAATTCAAGCCTGAAAGAGATAAAACCGGATATATATCTGCTTGGCGAAATATGGAATGATTCATTGGAATGGGTGACAAGCCGGGAATACGATGCAGTTATGAATTATCCCTTCTGCGGATGCGTCAACGACTTTTTCGGAAATGAAAAGATAGATACGCAGCAGCTTATGTATATGCTGAATTACTGTCTCAGCATTTATCCGGAGCAGGTAACTCAGGTATTGTTCAATTTTCTTGATACCCATGATACAGAGCGTGCGATAGACAGCTGTAAAAATGAAGACGTACTTCTGCAAAAGCTGACATTCCTTCTTACTATGCCTGGTACACCGTGTATTTATTATGCGACAGAGATTGCAATGCACGGCAAGGAAACCATGTACAACAGACAGTGTATGCCGTGGGATAAGATAGAGGCAGGCGCTTACGAACATATGATATCCGAAGTACGCAAGCTGACGGCTTTGAGAAACAGCTTAAAAGCCTTCTCGCAGGGAAGCGTAAAGCATATAATAAACAAAGGCCATCCCAGACTTGTTGGCTTTATCAGGGATGGCAGGATATGCGTTTATCTTAATGCCGGAGATCATCCTGTGACCGTACCGGCTGAAGGAAAGCTTCTTTATTCCAACCGCTATGACGGCACAAGACTCAATACTGACGGCATCGCAATCTTTGATATGAGTTAGGAGTTGAATCAATGTACAATGTACAATGATGGCGTACCACTCTTTGAGCTTTGGACTTTGAGCTTTATTTTGGGCTTTGAACTGACAACTGATAACTTACAACTTAAAACTTCTAATAAAATAGAAAAAATCAGTCAATAATATAATCATCACATTATTTAATGGGGTGATTTTATGACGTTGATAAACTGCGGAGAAAATTGTGTTTATCAGAAGGACGGTATGTGCTGTCTTGACAGGATAGGCAGGGTGACAAATGTTTCGTCAAGCGGATGTATACACAAGCTTGACCGTTCCAAAAGCGGACAGCCCACGTGTCCCGGACAGTATATGTCCGATATGCCTATTTTACAAGAGCCGCCACAGCGTCCCTTATGGTACGTACACCTATGATATTTATCTTTGCATCATCGGGGATAGTAAGGTTTTTCAGATTGTGATAGGGGAGAATGCACTTTGTAAAGCCAAGTCTTGCCGCCTCTGTTACCCTCAGTGCGGCATGGTTTACGGCACGTATCTCTCCTGTCAGACCTACTTCTCCGAAAGCAAGCAAGTCTTCGGGTACTACTATATCTTTAAGACTGCTGACAAGGGCAAGAGTTACTGCAAGGTCGGCGGCAGGTTCATCTAATTTCAGACCGCCGATAACATTTACATAAGCGTCAAGGCTTGAAAAATAATATCCGCACCGTTTTTCAAGCACCGCCAACAGCATACTCATACGGTTGTAGTCAAAGCCTGTTGACATTCTTCTTGCATTTCCGTAGCCTGAATTTGTTACAAGCCCCTGTATCTCCGCAAGTATAGGTCTGCTTCCCTCCATAGGACAGGCAACGCAGGTTCCGCTGACGTTCTTTGGTCTTCCTGACAGAAGCATCATAGAGGGATTTTCTACTTCCGAAAGCCCCTTGTCGCCCATCTGGAAAACACCAATCTCATTTGTTGAGCCGTACCGGTTTTTGACAGCTCTCAGTATCCGGTATGACATCTGCTTGTCGCCCTCGAAATACAGTACAGCATCTACAATATGTTCAAGGACTTTAGGACCTGCTATAGCGCCGTCCTTGTTAACGTGACCGACAATGATGCAGGGAATATCGAGAGATTTCGATGTACGCATAAGTATGTTGGTACATTCCCTTACCTGCGTCACACTTCCGGGTGAAGAGCTCAGCTCCTTGAAGTTCATAGTCTGTATAGAATCTATCATAACAAGATCTGGCTTTTCGTTTTGTATCTGGTCTGATACTGCCGCAACATCAGTTTCTGTCATGACATACAGATTATCGCAGTTTACACCGAGTCTCTGCGCACGGAGCTTTATCTGTCTTTTTGATTCCTCGCCGGAAATATACAGGATTTTCAGTATCTTTCCAAGATGTGAACATATCTGTAAAAGTATGGTCGATTTGCCTATGCCGGGATCGCCGCCGAGAAGTACAAGCGAACCCTTAACTATACCTCCGCCCAGTACCCTGTCAAGCTCGCCCGAACCGGTGTAGTAACGCGCTTCATCCTCAGTAGTTATTTTTGTGATCGGAACGGGAACAGCCGCCGGACGTGGGCGGACAGCGGAAACAGACCTGCTTTTGCCGTAGGTTTCCCTTACCTCTTCGGACATTGTATTCCACTGACCGCACCCCGGACATTTACCGAACCATTTTGCACTTTCGTATCCGCATTCCGAGCATACGTATACCGTTTTTATTTTATCCGCCATTTTTTCTCCTTTCGTTCTACAGGCTTTGTATTATTCCGCAGTAAATCGCAAAAGCCATTTGCCCCTGATATTCATCTGTACTCAGCTTTTTTGCTTCTTCTTCATTTGACAGAAAACCGCACTCAACTATTACAGCAGGGACTTCTGCTTTTTTCAGTATATATACCGAACCCTTATCCGCCTTTAGCTCCCTGTGATTATCCGGCTGTAAAAGTGTGGTGACGCTTGTGCGTATAGACTCTGCAAGCTTCATGCTTTCCGGATGATTTGATGAATAGAACATCTGTGCACCGCTGTATTTACTGTCCTCAAACTTGTTCTGATGTATGCTGACAAGAATGTTGCTGGTGTTTTCATTTATCATATGAACACGGTTATTCATATCGGATACTTTCTTTTCCCTGAGTGTAGAAGCGTCACTGTCATATACGGCTTTGTCCTCGGTTCTTATCATCTTCACCTTATATCCGGACAGAGTAAGCATATCACGAAGCTTAAGCGCAATAGAGAGATTAATGTTTTTTTCAAGAACACCGTTTGCCTGCGCGCCGCCGTCTTCACCGCCGTGTCCGGCGTCAATGACTATAATTTTTTTCTCTTCAGCAGAGACAGGCTCCGTAAGATCATCCTTGGTGACAGAAATATACAGCAATGCACCAAACAGAAATATACAGATAAGAACGGACGAATAGCAAAGATAAGCTTTAAGTTTTTCCACGATATCACCCCGCTGTAATATATGCAGGACGGGGCAAAGCTATAACAAACGGCATCCGCAAAACAGATGCCGCATTAAATCAAAAGCTCAGAGCTAAGAGTGCAGAGTTCAGAGCTTGTGCTTTTGTTCAAAAGAAGAGTAAAGTCTGATACGCCATGCTTTGAGCTTTGGACTTTGAGATGAATTACTCCGCTCCCTTCTTATCCGTTTCTTCCTTTGGGTAGTTAATCTTTGGTACACTTCTGTCAGAAGTCCACGGGTCAGAGTCGTCAAGAGGGAGTGAGTTTTTCTTGTAGAAATTTTCCTTTATTTCAATAAGCTTGTCTAAATTCTTACACAGGCGAAGATATACATTTTCAAGTCTGTCGTCAAGCGTCACTGTACCGATTTTGATATCACGGCGCAGATAAGTGAGGTCGTCACGGAAAAGCAGTATCTCCTTCTCTATATCGTCGATAAGCATAATAGTGTCCATTGCTTTTTCCTGCGCTTCATCTATTACACCATGCGCCCTGAGTTCAGCACTCATCTTAATCTTGACAAGGCTTTCCTGAAGCTCATCATACCGCTTTGCTTTTATAATAAGACTGTCGCACTGCTCCTGAAGCTGTCTTTTCTCTTTCAGACGCAGATCAAGCTCTTTCTGATATGCTTCTATATCGCTTTCACGCTGTCCTGTTACTTCCGCAAGCCGTATCTGAGTTTCCTGCAAAGAACGGTAAAGCGCATTCCTTGAAGCTGTCATCTCTATAAGTGCTATTCCCTTGTCTGTAACATCAAGCTCAGCCTTTTCAAGCTTTCTCTTCAGAAAATCTATCGTTTCCTCCGGTGTCAGCTTTGATTCTGTAATGTCGGTGATATCATCTGTATTCAATGCAGTATTCTGAATTTCCTTTTCCTTTTCGATGCTTTTTATTTCCTCTGTCATGTCGGCAGCACTCCTTTTTATGTTAGGTGGACAGGCTGAATAATCAATCCTGAATATATATAAAATGCTTTTTGAAAGCATTTGTACAAATGTAATGCCTTTCCCTGATTGATATAGATATAATATAATCAAACAGCTATCATAATCAATATTCGGCTTTTTCATACATTATAACATATTTCAACATCATAAATCAACAAAATATACAAAAAAACGAAAAAAATATATGTGACTGTAACTTTCAGCATTTAATAAGCTTTCAACAGCGGTCTGACGAAAAACATAAAAGAAATAGCCAGTTTCGGATGGTCATCCTCGACTGACTATTATATGCAGGTTTGCGAAAACTACAATCACTCTGCTTACTATCCTGCTTTTTTGCTTGATTCAGGTTGCAGCAGAGAGAATACGGTCTATACCGCCTTCATCTATTCCGAGAGCTTTTCCAAGCTCTGTTCCGGAAAAGCCGGCATCCAAAAGCTTCCGGATAAGGCTGATTTTTTCTTCAGCGCGTCCTTCAGCGCGTCCTTCAGCGCGTCCCTCAGCGCGTCCTTCAGCGCGTCCTTCAGCGCGTCCCTCAGCGCGTCCCTCAGCGCGTCCCTCAGCGCGTCCCTCAGCGCGTCCCTCAGCGCGTCCCTTTACAAGACCTTCTTCACGACCTTTGACAAGACCTTCTTCACGTCCTTTAACAAGACCTTCTTCACGTCCTTGTTCAAACCCCTCGATCAGAGCTTCTTTCTTAGCTTCGCTGATATCTTCCTCTGTGATCTTCATGTCGAAATACTCTCCTTTCTCGATAATATCAAGATTGCTCATGTTTATTGCTTCGCTGTAATAATATATAAGCTTTGCACCGAGTTCAGTATTTGAATACAGTTCTATGAATTTTGCCATAGCTTCCTTGTTTCTTACAGAAAAGAAAGCGGCAAATATTTTTAAAGATTCGTTGACTGTTTCTGAGCCGCAGTCATTCACAACCGGAATATAAACATTGTAAAGTGTAAGCAGATCAGAATAAACATTTCCGTCTTCATCACGCAGTTTGATTATCTCTACCGGATGGTTACTTTTCTTTCCCGTCATAATGAATGAAACGATAACCCTTTTCAGTTCGTTATACCTTCCTTTTATCACAGTCTGACCGCCAATTGAACGGCAGGCATAGTAGATGGAACGGTTTTTAACAAGCTCCTCGACATATGAATTTTGCAGATCGAGCGAATATAAAACATTGTCATCTATAGAAAACGTATCAAATCTGATAAAGTTATGTTCTACGTTATCAGGAGTCATATTTGCCTGAGAGTAAACGATATCAGTTTTAAGTTCGTGACCTGTTACAGCTTTAAGCAGAGCCGCAAACATATCTCTGTGTCCGAATATTATCGAAAAAACAACATCGTGCCTTGGCGGATAATCGCTTCTGTATGGAATAACCATTTCAAACACCTTCCATTCTAAGACAATTATAACACTTTATTTGTAAAATTTCAATAAAAATACATCCAAAGCACAAACGCCGGCGAGCCGCCGGTGCCAGCACATAAATCAATTTTTGCCAACACTCCCTGGGTGAAACCCTTCCTAAAAAAACTATAATTTTTTTAACTATGAATGAGCAAATCCGAAAAACTGCA
>CACXDE010000278.1 GCA_902766305.1 uncultured Ruminococcus sp.
AAATCTGCATAAAGGCTGGTTTTTCTGAATTTTACAATCAGCTATTTGATGAATAAAAGGAGTAATGGATAATGGCAGAATTTTTGACAGGACTTAAAAGAAGCAGCTACTGCGGTGAGCTTCGCGCGGAAAATATCGGTCAGACAGTGACTGTCTGCGGATGGGTACAGCGTCAGAGAGATTTAGGACAGCTTATATTTATCGACCTGCGTGACAGGACAGGTATTGTACAGCTTGCTTTTGATGATAATACAGACAGGTCTGTTTTTGATAAAGCGTTTACAGTACGTTCGGAGTTTGTTCTTGCAGCTGTAGGCAGGGTTAGAGAACGCAGCAGCAAAAATAAGGATATACCGGCATGCGATATCGAAATAGAGGTGACAGAGCTTCGTATTCTCGGTGAATCCGAAACTCCTCCCTTTGAGATTGTTGACGACAGCAAGACAGCAGAGCTTACAAGACTGAAATACCGTTATCTTGATCTCAGAAGACCTCAGCTCCAGAATAATCTTATTCTCAGGCATAAGGTTGCAAAGGTGACAAGAGACTATTTTGACGAGAACGGCTTTATAGAGCTTGAAACTCCTATGCTGATAAAATCAACCCCGGAGGGCGCAAGAGATTTCCTTGTTCCTTCAAGAATACATAAGGGTTCTTTCTATGCGCTGCCGCAGTCTCCTCAGATGTATAAGCAGCTTTGTATGGTGGCTGGCTTTGACAGATATATGCAGATAGCACGCTGCTTCCGTGACGAGGATCTCCGTGCGGACAGACAGCCGGAGTTTACACAGATAGACCTTGAAATGTCCTTTGTTGATATGGATGACGTTCTTGAAATAGGCGAAGGCTACATTAAACGAGTGTTCAAGGATGTTCTTGATATTGATATACCTACACCCTTCCCGAGATATACATATAATGAAGTTATGGAGCGTTTCGGCAGCGATAAGCCTGATACACGCTTCGGTATGGAAATATTTGATCTGACGGATTCTGTAAGGAACTGCGGATTCGGCGTATTTAAAAGCGCTGTTGAGGGCGGCGGTTCTGTAAGAGGCATAACCGCAAAGGGCGCTGTGAAAACCTACACAAGAAAAGAAATAGACAAGCTGACTGAATTTGTAAGAGGTATAGGCGCAAAGGGTCTTGCATGGATACGCATGAATGACGACGGCATTGCTTCAAGCTTTGCTAAATTCATGACAGAGGATGAAATGCAGGCTATACTTAGCAAGGCTGGTGCTGAAAAGGGCGACGTTGTGTTTATCGTTGCAGATACGGATGACAATACGGTGCTTCCTACACTTGGCGCTGTACGTACTGAAGCAGCTAAAAAGCTTGGCATTATCGGAGACGGATTCAACTTCCTATGGGTAGTGAAGTTCCCCTTCTTTGAATATGACAAGGAAAGCGGTCAGTGGATAGCTATGCACCACCCGTTCACATCACCTACAGATGATTGTCTTGAAAAGCTTGACGGCAATAAGGGAGAGGTATACGCTAAGGCTTATGATATGGTACTCAATGGAATAGAGCTTTCAAGCGGTTCTATACGTATTACAAATCCTGAGCTGCAAAAGAAAATGTTTGAAATGCTTGGTCTCAGCGATGAAGAGGCTTATGCTAAATTCGGCTTCCTTATGGACGCTTTCAAATACGGTGCGCCGCCTCACGGTGGAATGGGTATCGGACTTGACAGACTTGTTATGCAGATGGTGGGCGCGTCTACACTGCGTGATGTAGTTGCATTCCCAAAGGTTCAGAATGCAAGCGAGCCTATGACAAATGCGCCGGCGGATGTGGACGAAACACAGCTGACGGATCTCGGAATTGCAGTTATAAAAACTGAAGAATGAGTGCAAATGAATTGCGGCTGCTGCTTTTTGAATAGTGCGGCAGCCCGCTTTTTTATTTATAGGAGCAGCTTTTATGAGTATTACTTGTGTGTGAAATTCAGCTGGCTGTTTATGCCGGAATTTTTTGATTTTTGCGTTGAGTATATTTATATATAAATAAATTGTGCATTATGTATAAAATGAAGCGGCTGGATATACCTTTTATGAACCGATATATGTATAATTTTAATGATTAATAAGAAGAAAAAATTAGTATGGATAGTATAAAATAACAAAAATATCCAACATATTTTTTACTATATGCACAAAGAATGCTTTTTTATAAAAAAACAATTGTATTTTATTTTTTTTTGTGATAAAATAACAAAAAGGATATTAGTGCTTAGGGATACTTGCACAATGGATTCCGAAAGTCCTTCGGGTCTTTATTTGTTGAGTGACGGCACTGTTTTATCTCACGGTCAGAACCGAATTTTTTTAAGAGTGTGGTGTATTTATGAAAACAGTAGCTACAGTACTGCAGATCACACGAGGTCTGCTTATT
>CACXDE010000279.1 GCA_902766305.1 uncultured Ruminococcus sp.
ACTGGCTATGTACGTAACGGAAAGGAACATAGTGTTTCTGAAAATGGATACCGTTTTTATTCATTTGTGTGGCTGCATACAATACCGCTAAGAACAGGTTTTAAGAAATCGAAATTTAAATTAAAAAATTTATTAAAGAGAATAGTGAAAAAATGAAAGATAACAAAGCATTAAAATGGTTATGGAAAGTTCCGGGAAGGAAAAAAATATACATACTGCTGCTTATCATTATAGAAATGCTTCACGGCGGAAGCGGAGTTTTGTATGCGCTTTTGCTTCGTAATATTGTTGACAGTGCTGTTTCAAAGGATATGGACGGATTTTTGATGAATGTTGTTTTTGTCATAGCTCTCGTTGCAGCACAGCTTACAATGAGGGCATTTATCCGTTTTCTGAGTGAATTGTCAAGAGCATCGCTGGAGAATATTTTCAAGCAGCGTCTGATGGACAGTCTGCTCACAAAGAATTATGCAGCAGTTGAGGCAGTACATTCCGGCGAATGGCTGAACCGTCTGACAAATGATACTGTAGTTGCAGCAAACGGCTATACGGAGATAATTCCCGGAATTGCCGGAATGGTTGTAAAGATGATAAGCGCAGTTATTATGATAATTCTGCTTCAGCCATGGTTCACGTGGATAATAATACCCGGCGGTATTGCAATGGTGATACTGACATATGCTTTCCGTAAAATACTGAAACGGCTTCACAAGGATGTACAGGAAAAGGACGGCAGCCTTCGTATCTTTATGCAGGAAACCCTTGGCAATATGATGATGATACGTTCGTTTTCTGCTGAGTGGCAGACGGGAGAAGAGGTATCAAAGAGAGCGAAAGATCATAAAAATTCCCGCATGCGTAAGAACCGTTTCTCTAATTTCTGTAATATAGGCTTCGGAATAGCCTTTCAGGGGATGTATCTTTTCGGAGTGATATGGTGCAGCTGGGGGATATTTGCCGGGACGATAACCTACGGAACATTGACAGCTGTAACTCAGCTCATTTCACAGATTCAGCTGCCATTTGCAAATATTACTGGATATCTTCCGAGGTTTTACGCAATGACGGCAAGTGCCGAAAGACTTATGGAAATAGAAAGCTTTGCTGATGAAAACAGTGAACCGCCTCTTTCCCTTGATGAGGTAAAAGACTACTATCAAAATAAAATGCTGGAAATCTCTGTTGATAATGCGGGCTTTACCTATTATCCGCCTGTTGATAAGGTGACTTCTCTTTCTAAGGAGGGTATGCCTGTCGTGCTGAGCGGCATAAGTCTTAATATAAAAAAAGGCGAATATGTTGCCTTTACAGGACACAGCGGCTGCGGAAAATCAACGGTCATAAAGCTTCTGATGAGTATTTACAGTCCGGATGAGGGGGAGTGCTGTTTGCTTGGGACTGACGGAAGGGAAGTCCTTTCACCCAGGTGGCACAGGCTTTTTGCATATGTTCCCCAGGGCAACAAGCTTATGACTGGAACTGTCCGTGAAGCTGTAGCCTTTGCAGATAAATCAAAGATGAATGATGACGAGAAAATAAATCAGGCACTGAGGATAGCCTGCGCTGATGAATTTGTATCAGAGCTTGAAAACGGTGTCGATACTGTCCTTGGCGAACGAGGAACAGGTCTGTCAGAGGGACAGATGCAGAGGATCGCTGTTGCAAGAGCAGTTTTTTCAGAAAGTCCGGTGCTTATTCTTGATGAGGCTACAAGCTCGCTCGATGTATCATCTGAAAAAAAGCTGCTTGAAAATCTGCGGGATATGACTGACAAGACGGTTATTATCGTTACGCACCGTCCGGCAGCACTCACAATATGCGACAGAGTGCTGAGATTTACCGAAAGCGGTGTTGAAGAAGCCTGATGTTTTTGTTATTATCACTATTTAAATTCAATAAAATTCGTCATAATGTAAAAATTTTTCTTTGTTGTCAGAATATATACAAAAACACAAATAAATATGCTATAATTAACGTATAACAGTTGTACTTATTTCAAGACAGCAGCTGAGTTTTTAATTAAATATATAATGGGGGAGTGATTGTTTATGTTCTGTCCGGAATGTGGAAGTGAAGCAGGTCAGGGTCAGAAGTTTTGCGAATCATGCGGTGCTCCTTTGAAGATCAGCGTTCCAGATACATCTGAACAGCAGTTTTCAGCAGGAGAAATGCAAAGTGATTATTCACAGCAAATGTCAACGCCTGCAATGGAGGACAGCTTTTTATCACCGCAGTCTAAGAATGCTTATGATGGAAATAGTTCATACCAGAATATGTCAGACAACAGTTTTTCTCAGGGAACATCGTCAACGCATGGCGGCGATTTTTCTCAGAGTACAACATCAGCATATAGCGGCGATTTTTCTCAGAGTACATCATCAGCATATGGCAGCGGTTTTTCTCAGGGAACATCGTCAGGCTACGGCGGAGGTTCTTCTCAGGGTACATCATCATCCTACGGCAGCGGCTTTTCTCAGGACTCGACACCGTCTGCCTATGGAAACAGTTCCTTTTCATCAGGAACACCTGTACAGCAGTCATACAGCGGCACTATGCCGATAACCAATGGTTCAAGAATATATGATTCTGCACCGGTTAAAAAGAAAAGTCCCAAAAAGGCGATTATTATTACTTTGGTAATATTGCTTGTTGCAGTTTTAGGGTTGTTGGCGTTCTTCTTTATCCGCAAAAAGATAGAGAGAGATTTCATTATCAATAACCCGACAAAGAGCGCTGCACTGTCGTATAAGAAATATATGGAGGTCAACAACTCTGACGATCCCATATACAGCGTACTGAAAAATGCTAATAAGAACGGTACTCTTTCTGTTAATGCTACAGGGAGGCTAAAGAGTGATGGTTCATCTACTGATCTTGATATTAATGCTGTTTTAGGCTATGACAGACCGAAGGGAAGATATTATTTCAAGCTTGACGGCGGTGATCTGCTGACAATACCGAATGCGCAGAGCCAGCAAAAAAATAATGCTGTAGCTGAACTCAGTATGTCTCCTGATATGCTTATCATGAACTATGATATAGCAGGTTCAGCCGGAAAGTATTATATCGACAACAAGAATTTCAGAAATGATATAGGTTCGTCCATATTTGCTTTTGATAAGGATAATCTCTTTCACTTTGCTGATAAGGACGCTTATGAAAAGTTTATTGATTCTTATGAAACAATGATAAATGAGCTTCCGGCGAAGGAAAACGAAGATGATCTTTATAAGAACGATACATATGACGGCTTTATAAAAGCAATTGAAAAGCACGGAAAGGTTACTGTAGAGGACGGAACGGCAGTTGTCAATGACGGCAAGAAGAATACCGAATATAAAGCTGATGTGATAATATATACATTCAATAAGGAATCCTTTAAGAGTCTTATTAAAGACCTTAAAGAAGAGCTTGATGTGTACATTGACAAGACCGGAAAACCCTCATCCAATAAGGATTTAAAGGAGTCTGTCAATAAATCAATGGATGAGGCTCTGAAAAGCTTTGACAGCAGTGCCGGATCAGATTTCTCGCTTTCTGTGAAGGTGTATCTTGACAGAGATGATCACAGCCTTCTGAAGATGACTGCTGATTTCTCTGATACGGAAAACCAGAATAAGCTTAAGTTAAATATGTCAGTTGATATGGTAAAAGCTCCTGACAGTATGATGCGCTTCACTATGACAGCGAAAAAGAATGATGAAGTAAATTCTGCTTCTGCATCATTGGTAAAAATCGACAAGGAAGATACACTGAAATATGAGTTCACCTATAATGTCAAGACCTATGGTTCGGAAGAGGACAACAAGGGCTATATAAACCTTGATTATTCAAGGAAGACAAAGAAATTTACATTATCAGGTGATTTCGGACAGGAGGACGCGCGTTTTACCTATTCAGGAAAGGCGGATATAACTGATAATTCCATTTCGTTAAGTCTTGATAATGTAGTGGATAATGAATATATGCAGTTGTCTCTTAAGGCTGATTTCAAGACGTCAGCACCGCCTTCAATAAGCAGTGACGGCGCAGTGAATGTACTGAAAATGTCAAAGAAAGATTTTGAGAAGGTTATGAACAACAGCAGTCTTCTCTCTCTCGTCTTAGGAAGTGCATATCCACAGTCAGGCGGCTATCAGGATAAGTTAACTCCGCCTACTGCCTACTATGATGACGATTATGATGATTATGATGATTATGACAGCTCGTATCCGTTTGATATGGATGATTATGATTTTTCCATGCCGGATTTAGACGACTATGATATATCAATTCCGGATCTGGATGATTATTCCTATTCGTTTGATGATATCCCGAAGGTATCTCTTCCCGAAAAGACACTGTAATTAAGCTCTGTTTTTGAAAAGTAAAATAAAGCAAAAAAGCCCCCTGCAAGAGCCGGTAAACTCTTACAGGGGGTTAAAACATTATTAATTCGGATAGTATTTCTAAGAATACTTCTTTATCTCTCCGTTGTCATAAACAAGTATAATTGTTCCCTCAAGGTCTGTACGCAGAATCTGACAGCCATAGTTGTTCAGTCTGTCGATACATTTTCGCGACGGAAGATTCTTATTCTGTACCCCTGACGTTATAACAGCACAGTCAGGAGCCGCATATTTCAGAAATTTATCTGTTGTACCGGAATTACTCCCATGATGTCCTACCTTCAATATATCTGAATGGATATTTTTGCCGCTTTCGATCAGAAACTTTTCTGTTTTTGCTCCTGCGTCTCCCATGAAAAGAAAGGAACGGTTTCTGTACTTTATCTTCATGACAAGCGAATTATCATTATCGCTTTTCTGCTTTGTCTCAGGGGACAGTACTTCAATCACAATATCGTCAGAAAGATATGTTCCGATCTCCGGATACTCAACAGGAATACCAAGGGCTTCTATGGTATCATAGAATATTTTTTCATCCTCAGAATAATCCTTTTCTGGTTTTTGACAGAATCTGCTTATCCATACCTTTCCGATAGGTATCTTTCCGGCAATGTCTGCAAAATCACCTATATGATCGCTGTCTGTATGGCTTGCGGCAAAAAGATCGATATGATCTATCCCGAGACGTTTAAGATAGGAAGATACATCGCCGTTATATGAATATTCACCGGTATCAATAAGTATGATATTACTCTCTGATCTGATAAGTATACTGTCTCCGCTGTTTACGTCTATAAAGTGAACGGAAAACGGACACTCCATTGATGATATATTTTGATCCTCCAGACCTGTAATGTGTTTCAGATATTTTTCAGCCCTTTGTTCTGCACCGGTCATTGACATTGACAACAGTAGGATCACGCAGACAATCAGAACCGCACTGACGACAAAATATACGCTCAGCTTTCTTCTTCTGCGGCGCAGAAATTCTTTCAGATCACTGTTTTTCATCTTTATTCTTATTGAAGGTTATTGTAACATAGCTGATACGCTGATCCTCTACATCTCCGACAACCACTGAAAAATCCTTGTATCTGAACTCTGAACCCTTTTCCGGAATATCTCCTATCTGTTCAACGACCCATCCGCCGACTGATTTGCTGTCACAGTTTATGTACTTGTCGTCTGCTCCGAAAAGCTCCGGCAGATCGTCAATATTCATATCGCCGCTAACTTCATACTTGTTTTCTGCAAGCTTTTTGAATTTGTGCTCAACCTCTTCATCCTCATCCCAGATATCGCCGACTATCTGTTCGAGCAGGTCTTCCATTGTCACAATGCCCAAAGTTCCGCCGTAGTCATCAGTGACTACAGCAAAATGAAGCTTTTTATGCTTGAAATCCGCAAGCAGAGCCGACAGCTTTTTGCTTCTGTAGATAAAGTATGGCGGCTGTATCAGCTTTTCAAGATCGGGCTTGTTTCCGGTGAGAAGAACTTCAAGAAAATCTCTTGAATGCAGAACGCCGATAATGTTGTCAATATTATCCTTGTACACAGGTATTCTTGAAAAACGCTCTGTCATTATGATACTGCGTACCTTTTCCGGATCATCATCTATGTTGACAGCAGTAAGGTCTACTCTTGGAGTGAGAATATCATATGCTGTTTTTTCGTCAAATTCAAGCGCTGACTGTACAAGCTCGCTTTCCTGTTCTTCAAGAACCCCTTCTTCCTCTATGCTTTCAACTATGTATTTAAGCTCGTCCTCTGTAACGGACGGGCTTTTATTTTTGTTTTTCCCGGACAGCTTTTTTACTGCGTCTGTAAGCTTCAGAAGTAAAAACGTGACAGGCGTGAGGATAAACATGAGAAACTTAAGCGGAGAGGCAAAGGCAAGACAGAGCTTTACATTGTTTTCTATCGCAAAATTTTTCGGCAGAACCTCGCCGCAAATGAGAACTACGATAGTCAGAACTATTGTGCTGACTAAAGTGCCCATTGCGTCTCCCAGAAAGGATACAAACAGCAGTGTCGCAAGGGCGGAACTGGCAATATTCACGATATTGTTTCCTATAAGTATTGTTGACAATGCTTTATCATAATGTTCTGCAATATATATAGCTTTTTCAGCTCGTTTTTCTCCATTGTCGGCAAGGTTTTTAAGTCTTATTTTACTTACAGAGGAGAAGGCAGTTTCGGTTGAAGAAAAAAAGGCAGACAGCATGACTAATAATAAAATTACGGCTGTCATTATCCATGGATTCAATTTTATCACTCCTGAGTCAGGTTAATATTGATATACAATGAGAATTACACAATGTACCACCACATATTATATTATTTTAAGTGTAGAAAATAATTCTCCTTTAGAATTATAAGTTCTTTATCTTAGTGTAAAATTATATAAACTCAAAGCATTGGCATATCGAGTTTGGAGTGCGGAGTTATTAAAATAGTTATCAGTTGTAAGCTGACTGAAAACTGAATTTGTAAAGTTCTTGCCAATAAGTGTAAAAACATATCTTGCAGTGCAGTTTGTTAACTATGATAAAAGTAATAAGCTCCACATTAAGGGTCCAGCGTCACGCTGGTGATTAGTTCGGGGGAATCAATATGAGTTTAAGTGAAAAAATTAATTTCTATTCAATGCAGGTAGGCTTCAAATCAAAACATCTTGCGAAGGCAAGCGGAATAAGCGAAGCTTCTATCAGTGCTTACCGCAAAGGAATCTCTGTTCCAAGACTTAATAGTAAGCGTCTGGTTCAGCTTGCAGACGGGATATGCCGGCTTGCACTGGAAAAAGGGATGGAAATAGACAGAGAAGAGGTATTGTCAGAGCTTGTACATTCTGTGAATAAGGAAGTAACTGTATCCCTTGATAATTATATTCAGAATCTTGTGTCCCTTTTGAAAACGCTTGATATGACTTACGGAAGATTTGCGAAACTCATGGGATATAATATCTCTCAGATATCCCGTATTATTTCAGGAAAATCAATTCCGAATGATATAGATAAATTCACTGAATCAGCCGCATCATGTATAAGCTCGGATTATTCTGATCCGGTTTATTATCCATCGCTGGCGAATCTTTTCCACTGTGACCAGTCTGATATTGATACACCGGAAAAGCTGAAAAGAACCACAATAGCCTGGATCGGAACAAATAAAGCTGTTCCTCAGAAAAATCCCATAGACGGTTTTCTCGATAAAATAGATGATTTTGATCTTAATGACTTTATACAGGCGATGACTTTTGCATCATCTTCCATGCCAAGTATGCCGGAATTGCCTGAAGGAACAAGTTATTATCACGGTGAGGAAGAGTTTAAAAAATGTGAAATAGATTTTATTAATGCGTCGCTTATGTCACAGGCAAAGGATGAAATAATAATATATTCTGATATGCCTATATACGAAATGGCAAGTGATGAAGTGTTCGCAAAGCAGTATATGACAGGTCTTGTAATGCTTCTGAAAAACGGAGCGCATATCAATTTCATACACGATGTTCACCGTCCTCTTGATGAAATGATGATAGGACTTGAAGGGCATATTCCTATGTATATGACGGGACAGATATCGCCGTATTATTTCACGGAAGTACAAAGCAAGGTTTTTTCACATTTACTTAAGGTGTCCTCAAATGCCGCTATGTATGGAATGGCAGTAAAAACGGCGCATTCAGACGGTCTTTATGTTTTTACTAATAATAAAGACGAGGTTTCGTCCTACAAAAATTCAGCAAAGGAAATGCTCCGGTCTGCTAAACCTCTTATGGATATTTACCGCAGTGACCGTAAAGAGCAGTTTCAGGAGCATATACGAAAAATGTGGCAGTCGGGAAACAGAAGAATGATTATGTCCAGCCTGCCGATATTTACTATTCAGGAGGATCTGCTTGTTAAAATACTAAGCCGTCACAATATTGATGATGAAAGGATAGCTGAAATAACGGCATTCAGAACAGATTGCCGTAATTCTATGTCAGAGCTTCTGAAAAAGGATAAGATCAGGATAGAGATAGTACGGCTGTCAAAGGAAGAATTTGATAAATCTCCGGTACTGCTTGAGCTTTCAACTGTTTTTATTGAGAAACAAATTGAGTACAGCTATAATGAATATATTGAGCATATTGAACAGACATATGCTTTTGCAAAAGAATATGATAACTGTATTGTGCTTGACAATAATGAACCAACCTTCAAAAATATCAGTTTTTCAATAATAGAGGGGAAGGCCGTTATAGTTTCAAAATCAAAGAACCCTGTTATACATTTTATCATACATCATCCCAAGCTGGTAAAGGCTTTTGAAAGCTTTGTACCGCCAATACGTTAACGCAGAGTGTGGAGAGTGGAGTGTGGAGTTGTTAAAGCTCAAAGTCCAAAGCTTAGAGTATCCCTCCGCTTCGCTTGCGCTCAGTCATATGTTTTATGTTTAACTGCTATTAACTGTCAACTTACAACTTCCGACTGACGGCTTTCAACTGATAACTTACAACTGAATAAGAATTATTCAGAAACGTGCAACTATTTGGCAGCAAAAAATAATTGCACGTTTTTGAATTTGTATTGACAAAAATATTCAATTTTGTTATTATTGTATAAAGCGTAGAAAATGGAGAAAATGGTTCATTAAATTTATGCTAAATAATAAAGGAGGCTATTTCTGATGAAAGTAAAAAAGCAAACCGCAAGGAAGATTCTTGCATCTGCGCTGGCACTGTCAATGATAGGCTCTGTCGTATCATTTGCGCCCGCAACAGTCATGGCGGTTGATCCGGCTTCCCAGGCAGAGAATGAAAACAATTACTGCTATGACTTTGAGTACACTGAAAATGAGGACGGCACTGTCACCCTCACAAGCTTTACCGGAGATCTTTATGAGCTGAATTATACCGTAAACGTTCCGCCCGAAATTGACGGCAAAACTGTTTCAGGTTTAGACGAATACATTTTTTACAATAACAAGTATATTGTCAATGTCAGCCTGCCGGAAACAATAACCGTATTACCGACTTTTTCTTACTGTACAAGGCTGAAAAGCATAAATATTCCGGCAGGAGTAAAGAAAATTGACAATCAGGTTTTTAACAACTGTTATGCACTTGAGGATGTTACAATTTCTGACGGTGTGGAGTCAATAGGACGCTGGTCTTTCTCTCAGTGTTCGGCATTAAAAAGTATTGTTATCCCGGGCAGTGTGAAACTTATAGATAATTTTGCTTTTCAAAATTGTACGTCACTGGAATCTGTCACTCTTAATGAAGGTCTTCAGACCATATTAGGCGGCGCATTTTACGGCTGCGATTCCTATACAGAAATAACTATTCCCGAATCTGTTACAACAATAGGAATCAATGCTTTTTCCAGTAATACGGAGGATTTAACTATCTACGGTTCAAAGAGAAGCTATGCTTATACCTATGCAACTGAAAATGATATTAAATTCGTCAATACGAAGATTGTTCTTCCGGAATCTATCGAGTTTGATGAAACTGATCTTACAGTAGATAAGGGCGATACTGCGGAGATTGAAGTAACTATTCTTCCTGAGGACGCAGATGATGCAGAGCTTACATGGACAACAAGCAATGCGGCAGTTGCAACCGTTGAGGACGGCATTGTCACAGCCGTGGGCAAGGGCAGCTGTACTATAACGGCGGAAACCAAAAACGGACTTAAAGATTCCGCTGATGTGACGGTAACGGATAACCTCAAAAACAGGTCAACAATAAACCTTGAAAAAGTCTCTGAAAATTCACCGTATGACGCTGATGTTAATAAGGCGGTAACAATAACTGGTGCGGCTGACGGCGGCAGCGGTTTTTACAAATACGCATTTTATTACAAAAAATCGGCAGACAGCGAATGGACTGCTATAGGTACTGAGTTTGGTACAAAGACAAGTGCAAGCTTTACTCCTTCCGAAGCGGCAAGCTATACAGTCAAAACTGTTGTCAGGGATTCAGAAGGCACAACAGCTGAAACCACGTTTATCGTAAAGGCGACAGGAGACTTTAAGTGGAGAGATTATTCCGGCGAGATCTATATTTCAGGCTACAAAGGTACTGGTACAAGCATTGTTATTCCGTCAGAGATAGACGGCAAACCTGTAAGAGGAATAGACAGATGGGCTTTTGAAAATATCCCCGATGTTGAAAGCATTACCGTTCCGGATTCAGTTTACAGTATCGGAGGCAATAATTTCTATAATTCAAAATGGTACAAGAATCAGCCTGACGGTCCTGTTTACATGGGAACTATTCTTCACAGCTATAAAGGTGCAACTCCGTCATCAGTTATTGTAAAAGATGGTACTGTCAGCATTTCACAGGGCGCATTCAGCGGAAAAACAGATCTTACATCAGTAACTCTCCCCGAAAGCCTGCTTTCTATTGACAACTATGCTTTCTCGGGCAGCGGACTGACATCTGTTACTCTTCCAGGTAAAGTGTATACAATGGGATTCCAGGTATTCGCAGGATGTGAATCACTGAAAAGTGCCGACCTGTCCGCCTGCAATATCACTACACAAACCACTGTTGAAACATTCTCTGGCTGTACTGCCCTTGAAACAGTCAAGCTTCCCCAGAAGGTTACTAAAATAGGCAGCTTTGATTTCAACGGATGTACTTCCCTTAAATCAATAGAAATTCCTTCAACAGTAACAAGTATCGGTTCTTCTGCATTTGACGGATGTGAAGGTCTTACAAGCGTTATTATCCCGATGGGGCTTTCCGACAGAATTGATATGTATGCTTTTGGGGACTGCCCCAACCTGAAAAAGGTCATCGTTCTCGGCAGGGGTACTCTTATGTCAA
>CACXDE010000280.1 GCA_902766305.1 uncultured Ruminococcus sp.
AAGGTCATTCTTTTTAAGAACATCACCACTCCTTTACATGACGAACTCAGAAAGAACCGAAAGTTCAGCGTTAAGCGTGTCTGGTTCGTAATCGTCATCGCAGCAGGCATGATCGACTTTATCTACGTCTTTATCGCAAGCTTGCTGAGAGTATTAGGAGTTGTTTGATATTATTCAGTTAACACAACTAAAAGAGGCTGAAGTATTACCTTCAGCCTCTTTTTTTCCTGCGATGTTTTTACATCTCCCTTATATATTTGGCTACTCTGTCATTAAGATATTTTATGGCATCGTCCAACGAACGGTCACCTGCGTAATAAGGAGTGAGTTCTTCAACTACGAATTGTTTGATCTTGTAATCCTCGTAATAGTAAATAGAAATCGTTGACAGGCTGTTGATAAAGCTTTCACGCATAGAATCTGTTGCCTTTTTGTCACCGAAAGCCTTTTCCGCACCGGCGGTCATAGCTACCGCACCGCTTGCCTTTGCTTTTACGAGCTTATCGTATGCCACGTTATTTTCTTCAGTAAGGATATCGATATTCTTAAGCATGATCTCCTTATTTGTTACTATGTGCCTGAATTCACAATTGTAGGATGTACATGCCGCACCGGAGAACAAATAATTAAGGAATTTTCGGCAGCCTTCCTTCATATCTGTAGTAGCTGATACGGAAATTGTCTCGAGCGCAATAAACCTTGGACCGGACGCATCTACCGAAGGAGTACCGATTATCCTGTAATTTGCTTTTGACCTGAAACATGCATGAACAAAATCAAGATAATCGTTCATCTTGGCATAATAGCATTCTCCTCTGTTACGGCTAAAGTCAAATACATATTCGGACGCCATGCTTTTATCATCGTCATATGTGAAATTGTTTTTCGCATATTCGACTGAAGCACGGAACTGCTCCGTTCCGAATTCGATGGTCTTACCCTCGATAGCTTTTTTAGTATCGATGCATGAAAGGATAAATGTCTGTTTGTTGTTGTTAGCTGACAACGGATAGTCGTATGGTGAGAAACCATGCATTTTATCTTTTATAAGCTTATCGAAGTCATCAAAAGTAATACCGACCGCACCGTCTTTCAGCAGTTCTTCATTAGTAACGAGACCTTCGATCTCCAGCGTTACAGGAAGGAAGTACAGTTTGCCGTCGATCCTTCCGGCTTCGATTATATTCTTGTACTGCTTATCCATGACTTCAGGATCAAGGAAATCCGACAGATCCATAAACACATCATCGCGCATCGCATGATTGCTCTGGATACCGATAGCAATATCAGGTGCTTCGTTACCTTTAAGATCCTGGATCATCTCATATGTTTTTTTCTCGTCTTCTGTATTGTTTCCATAGTTTATCTCAAGGGTGATTCCGGTATTATATTTGCTCCAGATCCTGATAATGTATTCACTGTCTGTATTGTTAAATTCATATATGCTCCTCGCAAGGTAATCTGAAACTCCGGTTGTGGAAGGAAGAGCAAGTTCAATTATCTTTTTACCGGCATTAGGATTCTTATCCGCCTTCTTGAGAACCGTTATATAGTCATAACGGGTATAATCATTTAGTCCATAGTCCTTGGATTCCGAAGTCCAGATGACTGTCCTTTCTTCATTACAACTTATGACAGAGGAACCAATATGATAATCGTCTGCGGATTTAGAGCGATAATATGGATTGTACCAGGTATTATCAACAACGGTCTTAGGCTTCATGGTGTTAACGTCGATCTTATAGATATTGCCAAAAGAATCATACTTGCACATATCACCATCTGTCGTAGCAGCATACTCGGCTAGATTTAATTCTTTGTCGTCAGAAGCTTTATAAGCTTTTTTGCTCTTAAGTTTTCCGTCTCTCGTATCAAATTCAAGGCTTACATTCTCATCACCTTCAAGCCCGATGGTATACAATGAATTCGCTGACTCATCTAAAGCAAATCCACCATAAAACAATCTGATGTTTGCATTTGATAAATCAAGTTCTGAAATAAAATCATTATTTTTAAAAAGCAAAAGCTGATAGTTCGAGTTAATGCCGGCACTAAACCCTGTCATAAAGAAAGCTATAGTATAATCACCAACAGTAGTTGCAAACGAAAAATCGGCATTTTCTTTCCTTACTTTCTCAGCTTCTTCATTAAGCAGCAATCTGAGGTTATATGCTTTTCCGGTTTCAATGTCGACATCCACAAAAGCCGGTCCAAACTTGTTTTTATATTGCGTTTCAACGATTGCATTTATGGTCTTTCCTTCAGGATCAGAACTTAAGGAATACCAGTACATAATCCTTCCTTCGGAACATGAAATATCAGTGCGTCTTTCCTTATTTCCTGAGAAATCATAAGTATCAAGAACACTTCTGTCTGTGGCCCCCATATCTTTGGAAAAACAGTATACATAAAACACTTTGTCATTGCTGGAACAGATGATATCACAACCACCAATCTGATCGTGTTGTCCAAGGTCTTGCGCAAGTTCAAACCTGGTCGTTTC
>CACXDE010000281.1 GCA_902766305.1 uncultured Ruminococcus sp.
GACGGCAGAGCTACAAAGATCATTATTCCGTCCGAGATTCAGTCAATGGCAGGTCTTGCAACATCGCTTAAAGAGCTTGCTGTGGACGGAAACCTTGACAACAGTGCAAAGGCAAAGCCGTCTGTCAAGATCCCGAATATGCAGGCTCCCGAAGCGGTTGATCCTGCTATGGCTCAGGCAGCGCTCAGGGAAAAGGCAAGAGAAGCTCTCCAGCAGAATGCACCGAGAATGCAGTAATCAGGTTTGTAAGCTCAAAATTCAGGAATCAACTCAATAAAGAATGATATTACCCGGATGTGGGAACAGATGTTCTCTCGTCCGGGTATTTTGTATTATTATAATACTATTATGTTTTTTTATCGGTCATTTTTATAAAAACTTTGCCCTGTTCCATAAAAAGCATTTTATACTCCGGTTTCATACTGCGATACATACGAAGTAATTCAGACTCAAATTGATTGTCAACATCTTGCATTGGAATATCAAGGAGATAATCAGCAGATACATTAAAATATCCGGCAATTCGTTTTAATGTTTCAAAGTCAGGTTCACGGGTATTTTGCACGTAACTGCTTAAGGTTGACGGAGCTAAATTGAGCTGCGCTGCTAATTGCTTCTGAGTTATTTTTTTTTCTTCGATTAGTTTACCAAGTTTTTTTCCGAAATTCATTGTACCACCCCAATAATATCTTAACTAAATTTTAAAATAAAACGGCTGATATTTACAAAAAGAGTTGACAAAACACAAAATGAGTTGTATAATAAATTCATAAATAAATTTTTCGGGAGGAAGAATTATGGTATGTACAAAATGCGGAAACAAAAACAAAGACAATGCTGTGTATTGTGATAAGTGCATGGAAGTATTGTCATATGGAACGGACGCAGGACCTGCGTCAGGACAGGGAGTTTCACAGCAAGGTATTTTTCTGATAATAACCGGAGCAATGATGGTATTATCTGTTGTTGTCCTGCCTTTGTTTAATGCTTTTTTGGCGGATGTGGCTGTGGTAGAGTTCAAGCTGTTTGGAACCTCGGAATTTAAGGCATTAGGCTTTACGAAAGAAATTGAGATCGAACCAAATACATTTCAATCCTTGCTGTCGGTATTGATGTTGGTTTTTCCTGTCATTCTAATTGTATGCTCTGTTATGAAAAATTTTCGTATACAGAATCTTTTTTCAGTTTTGAACCTTGCATTGTCAGCCGTATTGTTAGTCAGCATGACTATTGAAAGAAGCTATATTTCATATGAGTATGTAAATATTATGCCGAATATGGGATTATATTCATACATAATTCTTTCGATCATAGCATTATATTCCACACATAGTATAAATGAAAAAGTTTCCGGTACAGTATGGGCGGGATCGGCTGTATTTGCTTTAGGAATAATTTTTTGGTTCATAGGTTACAGTACACGTTCTTCTCAGTTAACAAATGGTTTTGCGTTTTCCGCAAATGAAATTATAGGAATAGCAGCAGCAATAATAGGCGGTATAATTGCAGTTATAGGTTACGAAATTGAATTTTATACCGAAAATCCGAAAAAAATTTATACACACGCACAAACCGAATAAAATTTCTCCGCAGATTATAAACTATCTGCGGAGAAATTTTTTATCAAGGGTGGACATAAAAATTAGAAATTCAGGGTTCAGCACTCCAAGGGTATCCCTTCGGGCGCCAGCGGCAGAGGTGTCCACCGGACTGTTTTGAAATTCACCCCTTGCCGAGGGATTTTGATGCTTGTTTCGCTGCTCCGCAGCGCCCAAAGGCTCTGCCTTTGGAATCCGCAGCCTTTGAAAAGGCTGGCGAAACTTTTAATTTTGGTTTTTTTCAGCTGTTTGAGTTTGTTCAAATAGCCGGCAATTAAGCTCCCGGCGGCTCGCCGGTTTTCAGATCTGCTTATTATAGAATTATATTTTTTTAGGAAGGGGGTCTGGGGGATAACCCTTTGTTTTTAAACAAAGGGGTTCCCCCAGGAAAGTGCCGGTAAAAATGAAAATATCGAAGGAAAATAAACTTGCTTTTTTGGCGGTAATAATGTACAATGATATACGGAATACTTTATTTTTGAAGCTGTGCTTTAAAAGAAAAAGGAGAGAAAAGAATTATGTCAGAATTGAAGAAGGCAGCTGTAATTATGGGCAGCGACAGTGATCTGCCTGTTGTGTCAGGCGCAATAAAAACTCTTAAAGATTACGGTGTACCCTTTGAGGTACACGTTATGTCTGCACACCGTACTCCGGAAAAGGCGGCAGAGTTTTCTGCAAACGCAAGAGCAAACGGTTTTGGTGTTATAATAGCAGCAGCCGGCAAGGCAGCTCATCTTGCAGGCGTACTTGCTGCTCATACTACTGTTCCGGTTATAGGCATACCGATAAAATCATCAACGCTTGACGGACTTGATGCACTGCTTGCGACTGTTCAGATGCCAAAGGGTATCCCTGTTGCTACAGTTGCTATTGACGGCGCAGATAATGCTGCTATACTTGCTGTTCAGATACTGGCGCTTTCTGACGATGTACTAGCGCAGAAGCTTGCTGATGAAAAGACAGCTATGAAGAACGGCGTTGCAAAAAAGGATGAAGCTGTTCAGGAAAAGGTAAGAGAGATAACAGGCGGCTGATTGGGGAGTATTACAATGTCTGAATTACATGATGAATGCGGCGTTTTCGGCATATACAAAAAGGATGAGGGTCTGAATATTGCTGACGAAACCTACCTTGCGCTTTATACTCTCCAGCACAGAGGACAGATAGGCGCAGGTATCGCTGTCAACAAAAACGGCAATATGAAGTACTTCAAGGGTCACGGAATGATACCCGAAGCTATACCGGAGTCGGAGCTTAACAGACTTGGCAGCGGAAAGATGGCTCTTGGTCACGTAAAGTATTCATCCGGTGAAGCAGTGGATCATGAAAATCTTGCGCCCCTTGTTATGAGATATATCAAAGGGCAGCTTGCGATCTGCATGAACGGATCAATAACGAATTTTCATGAGCTGCGTGAAGAACTGAATAAAAGTGCTGCTATTTTCCAGTCCAACGGAGATACAGAGATAATTGCTTACCTGATAGCAGGTGCAAGGATAAATGCGGAGTCTATTGAAGATGCGGTAAAAACAGCTGTAAGAAAGCTTAAAGGCGCATATG
The DNA here is from genome assembly GCA_902766305.1 of uncultured Ruminococcus sp. Taxonomy (GTDB): domain Bacteria; phylum Bacillota; class Clostridia; order Oscillospirales; family Acutalibacteraceae; genus UBA1213. Next base: position 3,159 of record CACXDE010000281.1, read on the forward strand.
CTATAGC
>CACXDE010000282.1 GCA_902766305.1 uncultured Ruminococcus sp.
CGACCGTTATCAGCAGAGCAGAGGATATCCCCAATTTATCATCCTACTTAGTCTTTGACAAAGATAATAATGTTACGTTCTACGCACTATAAGAAGTCAACAGACAGCACCTGGACAAAAGCAATGTATACAACGTCAGGCAGCTCGGCTTACACAAGTTACAATACAGCCACCTTCACTCCGGTGTCAAAAGGAACTTACAAAGTGAGGATCAACACTAAGGACTACACTGGAACGATTGTAATCAGGGATTTCACAATCACGGTAAAGTGAATTTTCAGCTCACGTCTGGAAGTTGATTAGGAATCAGCTCATATCATTGAACGCACAAAGCAGTTGTTGATTGAATCAAACAACTCCACACTCCTAACTCATAAAATCCCCTGTAAGAGATTAAAAACTCTCACAGGGGATATTTTTTGATTATATGTAAAATAATTATTTTCCGAATTTTTTTACAATTTTTATGGTTCGTCTGAGTTTGTCACGTTTGAAGAACAGTACTTGAAAACACCGCCATATAACTCCCAAAGGATAAAGTAATGGTCTTCCCGCAGTAAAAGGAACTAATACAGCCATCTTGCTTCCGGGAATGAATATGCTTTTCAGCCAGAATGAAAGCTTTGAATTGCCTTTCAGTTTCTTTTTGATATTGTTCTCAAGAGTGCCGTATGTACCCGCTGTCAGGTAATACATGAGCATTTCTGTTTCTTCATCCGTCAGATCAGGCAGAGTATCTGAGGAAAAAATCTTGACTGCAAGCTCTCTGCGTTTATGTTCAAAATCTGAAATTTCAAGCTTTTTGCATTCCTCTTTGATATAATTCCAATCAAGATTATCACCTTTTGCCTTACAATAAACATAGCAGTCGAGCAGTGACCGTATGCCAGTGCCGAGATATGAAAAATGCTTGTATTCATGTGCAGTGATATATATGTAAAAATCTTCATCGGAGAGATGATAGCCGAAGCTGTTACCCTCATCCTTTATCATCAGCCGCTTGATATCAGAGTAATATTTATACAAGGATTCAGCATGCTTGTTTCCGAAAAGAGCTTTATGAAGTTCAAAATTCAGCACAGGCGGTTTCAGATATACATCATGGATATGATTGCCTATGTCATTTTCTGAATAGCCCATTGCAAGCATGATATCCCGGACTTGTTCCTGTTTGTCTGCATCATACAGTATATCATTATCAGACATCTGACGCATGCCAGTTTCAGGATAAAGCTCCTTGATTACCGAGCCTTTCAGCGGCATATACCAGATACCCTGCTTTTCAAAACTGTCAGTTATTGCGGTTCGTTCTACATCAAAATAGATATCCTTACAGAAAGCCTTTTTGAATGCCTTATGGAATTGTCCGTCCTCAACCCCGGCACGTTCAAGGGCAATACATACAGCAGAAGTTACAGAAAGATCCTTTGCTGAATTATAAAGCTTTTCCAGATCAATGGACTGTACCCTTGCCGAATCGGGTGTTATTCCGTTAACAGCGCAGGACAGCAAATAGATCAGATCCCTTTGTGTCCCGTTCATTCTTCTATCGCTCCAACAAGACGGAGCTTGCCGATGATATCAGCAACATCACGTTCTGCGGTCTGACGTTCAACCCCATTGTACTCTTCCAGTATTCTGTCAACGACTGCACCTTCGGTAGTATCGTTTTTCAGACAATCGACAATAAAAGCTGCCGTTTCGTTATTTTTGATGATACCCTTGAATTTTGTATCGCCGGTGCTTATTATATAGTGTTCTCCTCTTGTTTCATGGGTGAGAAATTTCGGATTAAGTTTCATAGTCATTTCCTCTCTCATAATATCAGCTGAATCGGCATTACAGCGGAACACATTCCGCCGGTCAGAGTATTGTCCGGAATCATCAGGGAATTATCAGTGCTTATTATTGTATAAGATTGTCATCCGTCAGTTTTGTTGATAATGCTTCTCAGCTGAGGAAACCGTCAATTATTGCGGCTTCCGCCTCTTCTTCAGTAAGACCAAGTGTACGCAGCTTTAGTATCTGTTCTCCGGCGATCTTTCCTATAGCTGCTTCATGGATAAGTGCTGCATCATTGTCATGCGCATGAAGCTCCGGCGCAGCGTCAACCTTGCCGTTTTCTGAGATAATAGCGTCACATTCGGAGTGTCCGGTACATGGCGCATTTCCGATTATGACAGAATGGTAGCCCTGTCTTGAATCATCTCTTGCAACAGATCTGGATATCAGGTCAACCCCTGAATCCTTTCCATTGAGTTCAACCTCAAATTCAGTCTGGGCGGTCTGCTGCTTTTCGGTCAGGATACGCTCTCTGATAAGCAGCTTTGCACCTGCTCTGACCTTAGCCTTTGTCTGTCTCAGTGTTCTGTCAACACCGCCTATCTGCGCTGTATCCATTTCAAGGACACTGCCTTCTTCAAGTTCAGCTTCAGTGACAGGATCAATAGAACGAAGACCAGTACCATGTCCTTTTC
>CACXDE010000283.1 GCA_902766305.1 uncultured Ruminococcus sp.
AAATCTTTTCGTTATATACGCTTTTGTGATAAAGATTCCTCGCTTTGCTCGGAATGACAATAGAGAAATACTTTTGTCGTTTACTATAATTAATAAAACAGACACCCTTACACAATCAAGAGTGTCTGTTTTTTCAATATAAACGGGTGCAGGGAACTTGTTCCCTGCCGAGGTCCGGGCGAGAAGCCAGGGCAGGGCTTGGGGCGGCAGCCCCAACCAGATTATTTGCCTGCGATTATTTCCTGTCCGGCAATTTTCATAGATACTATCTCATCTGCATTCAGATTTGACCATACTGTAAGGTTGTTGTAATCGTTGTATCTGTAATAGGATATTTCTATTGTAAAGCGTGTACCGTCCCTTGGATCGCTGATATCACTGATTCCTATAGGAGCGGATGACCACAGACCCTTGAGCTTTTCTCCTTTTTTCATTGTTATCTCGATATCTGTTTCCAATAAATCTTCAACCCAGCCGTTATATACAGAATTATCTCCAAAGGATGAAAGATCGTTGTCTGTCTTTATTGTGATCTCAGAGCTGAAAGAACCTGCTTTGAGGTTTTCGACCTCATAGGGTACATTTTCAAATGCAAGTCCGTTCGCTGTATTGATATCAATTTCAGTAGAATTATAGTTGAGCTGCCATGAGCCTTCAAGCTGTACCGGTACTTCTGTAACAGTTACCGTATAAAGTGTACGCTTAACTATTCTTGAATCAGTTTCATTATAATTATCTACAGTTGCTTCTCTGTCAGTTACGGCAATTATTGTCTGGTTTTCTTTCAGTGAGTCCTTATGTTCAGCAACTATCTTTTTCTCGTTTTCAAGAACAGAAGCCAGTTTCTCTCTTTTCTCCTCTGATATACCGTTTTCGTTTGTAAGGAAAATATCGACAAGATTTTCGGCAAGCATTTCATCCTTATGAAGAATATATATCTTATCCTGCTTTACCTTCATTGTTTCGCCTATGAGGGTGTAGTCTTCCCTGCCGATGAAATATATCATCTTTGCTGTATTCTTATCTGTCAGGCGCATATCATAGTCATTGTAATCAAAGCATACATCCTCGCCGTTTTCATTGGTATAATAATCGCTGGACGAACTGAACTTCATCTTTGTCCATGCTGAGACAGTAGCATACAGATAATCACCGCCCTCAATCTGAGGCATTGAGCTGTTCGAGAGGAAGAAGGGCATCTGCTCCGGAATCTGTCCGTTTTCGTCAAGGCAGTTTACCGTTCTGATATCAGGAATTACTATCGTGTTTTCTATATCGTCATAATCAACAAATGCTGAACCGTCTGTCTTTTTAACTGTTACAGCTGCCATGACCTTATTCTTATCGCCTGCTATCCCAAGGAACTCAGCCTTTACTTTATCATTCGTGCTTATGTTTACATTTCCGCCGGGATATATGCCGTTTATCCTCTCACCGGCAAAACGCTCGCCGAAAGCCTCATTGAAGCCGCCCATTGCTCCGACACCAATTGTTCCTAAAACTGCTGTGCCTACTTCCGCTGCAATAAGTGTTACAGTAAGCTTCTTTCTGAAGCTGCTCTTTCTCTTCTTACCCTTGCCTGCCTTTATCATAGTAACAACCTCCGTTTTAATCTTTTCTGAGTCTATATTCATTTCCGGCTTTATCGTATCTGTATCAATACCCTCCGGGAGCTTGTCATACATATCAAATATCTGCTTTTTCATAATGAAATCCCTCTTTCTGATAATAATTTCTGTAATTTTGCCTTTGCCCTTGAAAGCTTTGTTCTTACCGTCTGCGCATTAAGTCCGAGCATACTTCCGATCTCTGATGATGACTGATAGTAATAATACCGTCTGAGAACTATTTCCTTGTCCGGCTCGCCTATTTCTGAAAGCACCTCGTCTATCGCCATGCTCAGCGTTTTCTTCTCGATATCGTCCGTAACATATATTCCATCGTCTGTTACCATTTCCTCTATACTTACTGTCCTGTTCCTGTTCAGCCGTCTCAGAGCGTCTCTCGCCTTGTTTTTTGCTATCTGACAAAGATAGGCTTTGAGCTTATCCTCCTCAACTGAGTCTGCGTGTTCCCACAGTGAAAGGAAGGTATCCTGTACTGCTTCCTCCACATCCTGCTGAGTAAGATTTCCGCAGGCTACATTGCAGATAACCGCACTGACAAGACGTGTATATTTGTCTATAGTGTTTTCTATAGCTGTTATGTCCTGTTTCTTCAATCCTTGTACAAGGGATCTGTCATCCATGGCTTTATCTCCTTTGAGTTTATTTTCAATGATCACTGATTTCATAATATATAACGTCCGGAAACATATAAACTGTTTCATCCATTAAAAAATTTTTTAAAATATTTTTATAGTAAACAACAAAAGTTTTGCTCTAATGTCATCCTGAGCATAAGCGAAGGATCTTTTTCACAAAAGCAGCGTAACTCAAAAGATTCTTCGTCGCTGCGCTCCTCAGAATGACAGGGAAGAGAAATTTTTTCAGGCTGACAATAGACTTTATAAATGAGCAAGTTTTTCCGTCAACTTAAGCGTATCGTCACTGCCTTACAGCAGTGAGTCTGCTTCATTCATGACCTGCACAAGGG
>CACXDE010000284.1 GCA_902766305.1 uncultured Ruminococcus sp.
TACCGGAAGATCTCCCAGCCATATCGAAAAAATGACGGGAACAAAACTGAAAACAATTATTACTTCATGGACTATCTCTGCCTGACAAGATGACTGTGCGATCTCATCCCAGCTATGCTTTGTTACATCAAAAAAGCTCTTGTTATAAGTCGGCATCCGGTTCTTCCACTTTTTCACCTTCAAAAATTTATACAGTTTCTTTTCCCAAGGATGAATCTGGTACCATTTCCGATTATAATCCGCTTTATTTTTCATCACAGAATTTATGATCAGTCCTATTATCAGGCGAATACCCAAATGATATACAAACGTGCCGAAAGTAATGGTCAATGACAAAAACAGCTTCAGACCTACATAGTTGTACAACACCAAGAATACTACCGTCGCCAAAAAGCATATGAATGTAATAGATTTCATTAATGCTGCCATAATATCACCCCAAAACACCGTAAATCATCCTGCTATAATTTTACATTCCAAATTATGTTTTTGTCAATTCACAATAGTAATTATTCCTGATGCTCAATAAATTCACCCGAAACAGAACCGCAAAGCAATCAAAGCAGAGATTCTTCTTTACCATCAATTATCAATATAAGGCACCGTCACAGTATCCTTGATCCAATTCATAAGATCATCATAACCGCCAAGCTCCCGAAGTGTAAAATAGCCATCTTCAATGTAAATCTCAAGAACAACCGTTTCACGCACCGTAAGGCTCTCGGAGCTGTTAAGGAGCTCGCAGGCTGCTCTTATTCCCGTTACGTTGTCATCAATGCCTCTGAATGTAAAATCACTGTTGACCTTGTTATACTTTTTAAGTATATCCTCTATCTCGCTGATTCTTTCAAGAAGCAACTGTTCGCTGGCTTCATCGTAAGAGATTCCCTTTTCATGGAGCTCATCAAACTTATGATTCCACTCTGATCTGTACTCACTGCGCACCTTGTCCTTTTCCGTGGGAACATAGTCGTCAACATAATCCGAGGCGATCTTTTCTTCGTAGGTAGGCGGGCCGCCGCTGGTGCGCTGTGCACGGATGGTGATCACAGTTACCACAGAAATTGATACCGCTACTGCTGCGGCAATTAAGATTGCAATGATTCTTGACTTTTTTATCTTGACCATCCTTTCAATATCTGACTTGGAACTATCATTAACCAAGCTGTCAACAGCAAAGTCAGCAGCTTCATCAATGTATTTGTCATTTATCAAACCGATACATTCAGAAATTTTCTCTGGTTTCATTATAACACGCCCTCCTTTATCAGATAATTTTTTAGTTGTTTTCTTATGCGTGAAAGGCGGACTGAAATATTATGTTTGCTTGTCCGGAAAAGTAAAGCAAGCTCTTCTATAGAATCCGAATAATAATATCGCCTCACAAACAGTATCCTGCTTTGTTTATCCATCGATTCAAGAAACCGGTCAATTGCTCTTGAAACTTCAATAGAATCTATTTCGTCCTCGACTGATGCAGCCGATGGAAAGCATTCATTTATCTCGTCAAGAGCAACGTCATAAATACTGTTGCGCTTTTGAGCAGTATTAGCATGATATTTTTTAATGGCAAGATTATGCACGATCCGGCAGACATAACTCAGAAAATGTTCGGGTTTTTGCGGCGGTATTGTATTCCATACAGCCAAAAAAGCATCATTTATACATTCTTCAGAATCCCGCTGATTATTAAGTATATTTTCAGCCACACTCTTACAAACCTGACCGTATTTATTTGATAGTTCGGTTATTGCTTCCTCAGATCGATCAAAGAATAATTCAATTATCTTACTGTCTTCCAAGGTCTTACCCCCTCTGCTTAAACTTTCCGCAAAATCAATAATGCTGGTTTTGTCTTCCTATCTATATAGTACGGATTGAAGATAAAATATCTCACTTAATCTTATCAAACATTCAGCATTTTTTCTACTTTGTTTTTATTTCCTTGCAAGACATAGCCCTACCTAAAACAGCACAAACGAAAAAGACTGCACCCATCGGTACAGTCTTGATTACTGGTGCGAGTGACGGGACTTGAAGCTCTATGTGAACGGAATCGAGCATGAAAATGAGGATCGTGCTTTTGCTTGAGTTATATGGGTTTCCGGATAGTAGGTTGCTTTTTTGTATGCTGTGAACTTCGGTAATGTTCCGAATTTGTTCCATACTGTTAATGCAAAACAGTTGTAAAGAGTATCATCTCCATGTGGTTCACCTCCTGTTTGAAATAGTAAAAGGACACCTGATATCGTTGTGATAGTAGGTGTCCTTTGTGTTTTTCGGTTTATATGTGAACATATTACATTATTCTATTTTATTTTTTTCCCACAATAAGGACAATATATTTTTTTACTGTCGTCATCCTCATGTTCTTTTTTTTCTGAAATCATTTCTGAAAATCCTGCTGTAATAATGCCTGTAGGAACGGCTACAAGCCCTATTCCCAACAACGATATTATGGCACTGAGAAATTTTCCGGCATGTGTCACGGGAACAACGTCTCCATATCCTACAGTCGTAAGCGTCTCGAGCGTCCACCATAGTGACGATAGTACATTATCAAATATTTCAGGCTGTGCTTCACTTTCAACATCATACATCAATACCGCAGAAATGATCATTAAGATCATAACAACGCCTACTGACGAAATAAGTTGATGCTTCTTTCTTTTGAATACCTCTGCAAGCAAGGATAATGCGCTTGAATATCTGTTGAGCTTAAATATACGAAGCAGTCTGAAAATACGAAGTATCCTCAATACACGCAGGTCTATA
>CACXDE010000285.1 GCA_902766305.1 uncultured Ruminococcus sp.
ATACAATAAATATAAATACTGGAATAATATGTATTGACAATTTGAGATGAAGGAGGATCCATATGAAAAGAATAGTAACACTTATATGGTTATACCTCCGTTTATGGTAATAACGTCGAAACAGGTACGTGGTTTGGCGATATTGTTCCAGGTGATGGGCGTCAAGAGACAATAACATATGTTATTCAGCCAATGAACAAAATATATGGCGCGAATTACACGGTTTATTTTTGGATCGGCAATGATTCCATGGGTAATTTGAATCATAGTGCATCAGGTACGATAGATGATACATATGTGGCGGCATATTATGGTTACATGAAAACCCCACTCAGTGTCAACACTTCACATAAGTTTTCCTGTAATGGAGCATACTGGGTCAGCGGTACGGATTATTAGAATCGATGAATAAACTTGATCGCAGTCGCAAGGTTCTTTTTCTTATTATGATCGTTATGATCATGTTCTCTGCCGGGTGTTCGTCATCGGACAGAGAACATGGTCCCTTATCTTTTCAATTGACTACAAACATCGTATCGACGGCCGGGCAAGAGTTGAGCAGAGCATATACACCGTACGATGAAGGTTTCATTTATTGCAAAGATCATAGCATACACTTTTTAGATTTTGAAACAGGAAAATCACGGGTGATTTGTTCTCAACCTAACTGTAAGCATTCCGATGCGACGTGCAGCGCATTTTTAGGAGATGTGAATGGGAGAGGCGGATTTGCTGCATATTGCAATGGTCGGGTATATTTTGTTGTAGCTGATCGTGATTCCGGTGATTATATTTTCAAATCCATGCGTATGGATGGCACAGATCAGTCAGTAATATATAGACTCAACTTTGCTAATTACAAAAGCGGGGAAGATATCTTTAAGTTAAATACAGTTTCATATTTAAAAAATGATCTTGCTGTCATAGATTGTTTATATGGAGTGGTTCCTGATTTGAAAGATAATTATGGAGGGATAGCGATAGAATACCGATCACTTGTCATGATAATAGATATGTCGACCGGAAAAGTATTAGATCGATTTGGAGACGGTGAAGAATACATAGTTGTTGCATCTTACTTAGACAAGATCCTTCTGTATCGCTATGTTTTTCATCATGAACACTTGGAAAGTATGGCGATGATCGATCAGACCTACCCTGGCAAATTTATATCATTGGATGAGTATAATATTTGGTATTATGACAATTATTGTCCGTCCCAGGAAATCTCAGTATATTCAATAAGCGATAGAACTATAAAAACAGTTATGAATGAACCGTGTCTTGTTTATCGCAATAAATACGATGACTCATTGAATTATCGCGGGACGATTGTGCTGATCGGTATAATAGGTGATAACTTGTATTATTACAAAATGTCTGAAATGGATTATGACTGTGAGGACAGAGATGTAGGATATATCAACTTAGTGTCAATGGATAATACTGTTTTCTATACTATCAAGAATGGCGGACCGATCATTTCAGGTGCACATTTTTTAGATTCCATTGTAGATGATAGCAGATTGCTATTTGTTGAATACGATAGTCTATTACCAGATCAGAGAAAAAACGGAGATGTATATACTATTGATCTTTTAAGTGCAGAGGTCGAGAAGTTATATACGGATATATGGAATATAAAGTATAGGGTATATGGCGAGACTGATGACAGTTTTATCGTAAGTATTGGTAATAATATGTGTTATAAAGTGCTGAAAACCGATTACTATAAAGGAGATTTTTCACAAATGAGAGAGTATCCTTTAGAAATCGCACCTTGATGTCTCAATGGAATTGGTATTAGACAAAATATATAAATCATATGGTTCGAAACGAGTGCTTGATGATTTAAGCGCTTGTTTTAGTATTGGTGTGAATGCAATACTGGGACCCAATGGATCTGGTAAGTCTACTTTGATCAATATTATATGCGGTAATATCAAGCCTGATTCGGGTTTTGTTTTCTGGAATAATGAAGATACAAGGAACAAAAGCTGTAATCTTGCGTCGGAGTTAGGGTATGTCCCGCAAACATTGGCGTTATACCCGGATTTCAATGGAGAAGAATATCTGAGCTATATCGCAACTTTAAAGAACATACCTGTAAAAAAAAGACAGGAGCATGTTGATCGCGTATTGGACATTGTAGACCTTCATAACGTTCGTTTGCAAAAAATCAAAACGTTCTCAGAAGGAATGAAAAGACGTATTCTCATTGCACAGTCGCTGATCGGAGATCCTAAGATATTGATCATGGATGAACCCACTGCAGGTCTCGATCCGGGTCAACGTATAGCGTTCAAAAAAATGATTGGATCTTTGTCGGGATCAAAGACTATTATCATTGCCACTCATATCGTTCCCGATGTCGAGAATATTGCAGATAAGATATTCTTTCTTAAAGACGGCGGTATCATGACTTTGAGCAATCATTTTTATAGTGATAATGATGGTTATATCTCACCACTTGAACGGGAGTACTACAATGTCTTCGGAAATAAGGAATAAAATACTTATTTATGAAATAAAGAAGATAATCAGCAGCAAGTTTTTCATTATTATGCTGCTTTTTTGTATGTTCTCTTTATATGCATCGATTTTTCTTTACGGCTTTTCTACTGAGGAAAAGCCTTCCGATGCTGAGAAATTGTCAGTTTATATCGAAGCTGCACAAATTCAAAAGGATGAACGGATCTCATGGGTCGAAAGCAAAATACATGAAAATTATATAGTAGGAGCTGACGGTGTTTGGTTCGACAGTATCGCAATCGCTTATGAGGAGTATGGCGGACACTTTTTAGAAACGGAGGATTATCATAATTATTTGGATCGCATTATAGCTGATTCAGAAAATATGCTGCTAATTGCTTCGTCTGAAGGATCCTATTACAGCAGGAATATCGTGCGAACTATAGAATTGTACTCTGCGTTGTCATATTTGGAGCCTGAACCAGTAAGTAATATTCCGATAGATTTCATTTCAAACAATTTCATTGTTGAATATGCGTTGATCATTGCGTGCTTCTTTTTATCATTATTTGCTGTATCAAT
>CACXDE010000286.1 GCA_902766305.1 uncultured Ruminococcus sp.
CTTGTGCCGCTGTTAAATCTAGTTTTCACCATTGAAATACCCAAGATTGCCCACTGATTTTTAACTACGATTAGTTCAATCACGTAAACAATAACGCCAACGAAAATCCCTGCAACAAGCTTTATCAATGAAGGTGCGCTGATTAAAGATGCCAAATATACACACATACCCATGATCAAACTCATGACCAGGTAATTTACAAAACTCACCATAATCTTTTTTGCAGATATATACTTCCTTGCTAAAAATATTTGAACGGATGTAACAACAAGTTCCGCAATTACAGACGCTATCGCAGCTCCTAATGCTCCATACCATGTGATAAGAATAAAATTGAGCGACAAATTACAAAATGCCCCCGCAAAGTCAGAATACAAAGTCCACTTTTCTTTGCGTAATGGCATAAACAATTGAACGCCTAAGAAATTACTCATACCAACTATAATAATGACAGGATTAATCAATCTCATAACCGACACAGCATCAAAAAAATCAGCTCCACTTATGACTTCAATCACACTGGGTGCTAAAACGGAAAGTCCAACTGTAGCAGGAACCGCAAGTGCAAGAATGAGATCGGAAGACTTATATGCCAATTTAAGAAAATTATCTTTATCATTAGTTCCACTATAATACGACAGCCTTGGAAGAAGAACAGCACCTACTGAAACCACCAAGTTTAAAACAATTCTATTAATCTTTGTTGCTGCAGTATATATTCCAACCTGATAATCGTTCGAGAAAAAACCTATCATGCTTGTATCAAGTATAGTATAAATACTACTGGTAACTGCCATAATAAACAAAGTCATCACGGAACCAATGTGCTTTTTTAAGTCACTAAATCTAACTTTAATGTGTCTAAAAGAAATATATTTTCTAGCATTAAGAAAGTTAAATATATTAGATCCTACACTAGATACAACACTGATAGCAGCATATACTAAAACATCATTTTTGGAATGTACAAAACAAAACAATAATATTAAACTCACAAACTGAAAACATATTGATCTGATTGTAATATATTTAAAATCCTCTATGGCTGTGTAAAGCCATTCCATTCCAAGCGCAGTAAACAGAATCGATGAACTGCATACAATAAGCAGGCTTCTATAATCATAAAACTTCGGAACTATAAAAATCAAAATAAATAACAAAATATAAGAAACCGTCGTTGAGCAAAGATTGATCGTAAATATTTCTTTTGCAAATATTGAAAGATCTCTCTTTGAATCCCGATATTTTGCTCCCTCCCTTACTCCATATGATGTGATTCCCAATGATGCCAAAAGGCTGAAATATGAAATAATAGATGTTGCAAACTGAACACGACCAATTCCTTCCGGTAGCAAAATTCGGGAGGCATATGGAAAAGTAATTAAAGGAAATAAAACCCCCATAAGTGTTTTTATCAGATTTAACACAGCATTTATTTTTATTGATTTCTTACCCATATTCATCTCCTCATTTTTGCCCCACAGAATTTAAACCTGAATCAAATGCCAGCCATCCTGATAAATATCAATAGGCATATCTACTCCCATCCAACGTGAAGGCGCAACCACAATCTTATCCTTATTTTTTGATAAATATTGAGCCCACCATCCATAGGAAGTATTGCCAATGATGAAATGCTTACATTGTGCCATAGCGGATAAAGAAACATGTACCGGCATATTCTTGTCCTGAACCGTATAATCATACTTGCTGGCGTCAATCAGATGCTCAAGGACATAATCTACATTATCAGAGCAGATAAAAAAATACGGGGCTTCGACATTTTCACAAATAAAATCAATAGCACTTTTCCAATAATCCATGGTGCATACATCGTACATCGGATTTCCGACATTGTGTTCCACTTTAACACTGATACATACGCTGTTTCTGCTTCTCAATTGGTCCAGACAAGGATATTCATTCAGTTCTTTAAACTGATTGCCGTCAAACAAACGAATAATATCATCTTTTACAGATGCAAAATACTTTTCGGACTGAAAATACCCTTCAATATAAACAGTTTTTTTATTTTCCATTTTGGGATTAATATAGCCGTTTTCACAGATAAAAACACCGTTTCTATTAAAAAAGCCCTGGTGTTTTTTTTCAAATTCATATTTACTATTGTAGTCTTTCCATTTTGTAAGCAGCCTGTAAGTCATTCTGATAATATATATCCACGACAGAAACAACCTGTTTTTGCGGATGTTCGTATGTACATAGGATACATTCGGCAAATTGTAATATTTCAGCGAATTGACCCATTTGCAGCGTAGCACGTCTGAATCATCTACCACCAATTCTGTGCCTTCGCCGAAATCAAGCTGCAATCTTCTCGCAAAAGCATACTGAAAAAGCTGATTTCCGATTCGTCCCTGCAGTGGCAAGTATATCGTTTTCCTGTCTGTATTTTTCATCATTGCACCTTTACCCACTCATGTTTTGCAAAATCATATTTTTTTATTACCCTAGCAGGGTTCCCAACAGCTATGCAATAATCAGGGACAGATTTTGTCACCACACTCCCTGCTCCTATTACACACTTTTTGCCAATTTGAACGCCAGGCAGAATGCACACTCTTTCGCCAATCCAAGAGCCTTCACCAATAAAAATCGGTGCGCCTCGAAGAGGCTGATCCATATAAAAAATTTCATTTTCAGGATCAATGCCATGATTTTCAGAACTTACAAGAACATTACTGGCAAACAGCACATGATCTTCTATTGTGATATCTGCTCCGGCTAAAATGGTAACATTAAAGCCTAAATAACAATGACTTCCAATAGAAATATGCGGCGTGATTTCCATCAGATCAGGATACAGCTGTATCCTCACATTTCGCAATATGGTAGTATGGTGACCTATCTTTACTAATTCGGGATGTGTTAAAGCTTGGTAAGGCAGCTCTATCTCACTTCCCGATCCAAATGCCATAAAGCGTCTTTTGGTTCTTTTGCTCATTCTTGTCTTTGAAACATATACCCGATAAATATTCTTCAAAATCTGCGTAATCTTACTCATGACTTTCAACCTAGTTCATTTTTCGTTGCATTCATAATTAAGTCAATTTTCGACGAATCTCCCCAAACCGCCTTGGAGTCATACGGCCTGTCCGGAAAAGCGCCATACTCCAGCTTAATGGAAAAATCATTCTCCTTGATAAACCGTTCCACCCTATCAGCCAGCTTTTCCGGCTTACCGGAACAAACGTTGATAACACCGTTGACCTCACTCTGAGTAACTGCTGCGGAAACCTGGCGACAAAAAACATCATAATCAATAAAGTCATATTGATTTTGTCCCATAGTA
>CACXDE010000287.1 GCA_902766305.1 uncultured Ruminococcus sp.
GTTCTTTGCGCCAGTGAATTTACGGAATAGCACCGCCCGTGATTCATAAAAGTTACGACCAAGAAGAAAGTGGTGAAAGACTGGTGTGAGTCCAGCGTCACGCTGGCTTGAAATATAACAGAAAGTATGCTATGATTATAGCAATAAAAAATATATACAGGGAGACAGATATGAATCAGGATAAAACTATTGAAGTGTTAAAAAAACAGGAAGAAATAACAGATCTTCTTAAAGACATACTTTATATAAGATACGGAAACAGGCAGCCCCTCGCCTTTGTTCATACATACGGCTGTCAGCAGAATGTTGCCGACAGTGAAAAGATAAAGGGTATGCTTATAAAAATGGGCTGCACTATGACGGAGGATAAAACTCAGGCGGATATAATACTTTTCAATACCTGTGCTGTCAGAGAACACGCTGAGGACAGGGTATTCGGAAATGTAGGTCAGCTTAAAGCATTGAAAAAAAGCAAACCGTCTTTACTTATAGGTCTTTGCGGATGTATGATGGAACAGCAGCACATTGCTGATAAGATCTATAAAAGCTACCCTTATGTTGGTCTTGTATTCGGCACACACGTTATACATAAATTTCCCGAGCTTCTGTACAATGCGGTAACAAGCGGAAAAAGGCTTGTCGAAAGAGGCAGCGATGACGGCGAAATTTATGAGGGCATACCTATGCACCGTGACGGAAGCTTCAAGGGGTGGCTGTCCATAATGTACGGATGTGATAACTTCTGTACATACTGTATCGTTCCCCATGTCCGCGGCCGTGAGAGAAGCCGCCGCCCGGAGGATGTACTTGCCGAAGCAAGATCTATGGTCAAGGCAGGATACAAGGATATCACTCTGCTCGGACAGAATGTCAACTCTTACGGAAAAGGTCTTGACACTGATGTAAATTTTGCCCGTCTGCTTAAAAGCGTTGCAGATATTGAAGGAGATTTCCGTGTGCGCTTTATGACGTCTCATCCAAAGGATGCCTCAAAGGAACTAATAGATATTATGGCCGAGAATCCGAAAATATGCAATCATCTTCATCTTCCTTTCCAGTGCGGCAGCAACAGGGTTCTTAAGCAGATGAACCGCCGTTATACAAGAGAAAAGTATCTTGAAATTGCAAACTATGCTAAAAGCAAAATCCCTGATCTTTCACTGACGAGTGATGTCATAGTAGGCTTTCCGGGAGAAACATATGAGGAATTTTGCGAAACACTTGACCTTATCAGAGAGGTAAAGTTCACATCACTTTTCACCTTCATTTATTCGCCAAGGGTCGGTACTTCTGCCGCAAAGTTTCCTGACCCAATATCACATGAAGAAAAAGCAAAATGGATGGGTGAACTCCTCAAGGTTCAGGAAGAAATTGCCGCTCAGAGATGCGCCGGAATGGTCGGAAAGACATATCGGGTACTTGTTGAAGAACAGGCAAGGGAAGGTATTCTTAACGCAAGGACTGACAATAATATCATAGTAGAATTGAAAGCCCCGACGGAGCTTATCGGTTCATTCCGGTATGCGAAGATAACAGAAGCGCGCAACTGGATACTCAGAGGTGAAATAACAGATGTTTGGACGTGATATAGAAGGCGGATGTGAAATTTTTGAAGTAAAGGATATCTGGGCAGGAAAGCTTGAATGCTTTAACTGCGGAGAGGTATGCGACCACTATCTTTACCGTAAAACTCTGAGACTGTATTTTTTCCTTTTTACACTTGGCGAGGATACAAAAGAAACATATATAAAATGCAGCAGGTGTGATTATCGGAGAGACTGGAACAGGAAAAAATATAATGAAGTAAAGAAACGTCAGGAAAAAAAGCTTTTCAGCGGCAGATTTCCAGATTATGTAGTAAAACGCAATTATATGTATGATCAGATGGAACTGACGAAAAAGATACTGGCATTTGTGCTTGCTATTATTTTTCTGGGAATATTTATAGGTGTTTACATTTACATACTGCAAAAGTCAGATGATGCCGCTTCCATGATCGGATTCAGCATATTTTCTCTGATATTGACTGTAATTCCGCTGCTTATACTTTTTAATGCTTCTAAAGATCTTGTTACTACACTCAGATATCTGAAAATATAAAAAAAAATAAGTGAAATATAGATTCCTTTCAGCATAATTTTTTAAAAGTATTGACATTTTTCTCTATTTTTTATACAATGATAAATGTAAATATTATTTATTTTCTACACAAGGAGCAATGTCAAAATGAAAAAAATCTATGCTGTTTTTTTAGCTGCAATTGTGTTAGCTTCATTTTCAGGCTGTTCAGAATCCGGAAAATCAATGACAAAAGATGATATAATAATAACCTCATCAGTTGCTGATAATATAGCAAATCCGGAAGAAAAATTTACTGTCAAAATGAATGTAGAATGCACAAAAAATCTTATTTTCAGCAAATATGATGTAATTGTCTATGTTGATGATATTGAAATCGAAAAGGTTGATCACGGTGAGGAA
>CACXDE010000288.1 GCA_902766305.1 uncultured Ruminococcus sp.
GATCATGAAAGAATACAAATTCTACGGCTGGGAAACAGCAGATATAAAGGATGAAAACGGGCTGACACCAAGAGATTATTACGATATCCTTTCAGGTATATGGTGCGCCGACACCTGCGCTCCGAGACTCAGAGACAAGTGGAGCGAAAACAACAAAACTCTTGGGCAGTGTTCAATAACAGCATTTCTTATGCAGGATATTTTTGGCGGAAAGGTCTACGGTATTCTCAGAAACGGCGGAAATTATCATTGCTTTAATGCCGCAGACGGCTGTGTTTTCGACCTCACGAGCGAGCAGTTCGGCGATGAGATACTCAACTACAATGACTGTTCTGAACAATGCAGAGAGATCCATTTCTCAAAAGAAGAAAAGCTTATCCGTTATAAACATCTCAAAGAAAAATTATACGAATCCTTGACTTCATAAAAAAACAATAACTCATAAAAAAACAGCCGCAGCACGGCTGTTTTATTTTCGGTAAGTAAATATAAAATTATTGAATCGAGCTGTCAAGATAATGTTCGAGCTCTTCCTCATCTCTCCTCTGCTTTTCCTTGAAGATGAGAAACGCAGTCACCGCAGCAGTAATAGCAGCTATCCCGCCAATAACAGAAATAAGAACAGTAAACATTGATTTACTCATATAGTGAAACCTCCTTTATATCGTTTTTTCGGTATAGAAACATTTTCAGTCTCCGACATCAGAGCCGAAGCATAAACCTGAAAAACATCTTGCGTATATTATACATCTTTACATAAAAAAAGTCAACAATTTTATTCTTCTCATTCATGGCAAGTTGTCTAATTCAAACAGTACATTATTAGATATTAAACAATTTTGCAGCCGGGTCAGACATTTTGACACGGCTGCATTATTTCTGATCAAACAGATTCAATCAATTATCAAAAGTAATTTCTTGCTGCATTGTAGTAAAGATACAGCACCTTCATTGCATTGCACAGATCAGTTTTTTCCGCATTATCACCATACATCGAAAGTGCGGAATACGCATATGACAGCGGTGATACATTAAACTCCATGAATTTATTCTCTGTCCACGTGTTGCCATAATCATCAGTTTTTTCCTCTGAACTTGTCTTAATGTACAAATACTTTGTGTTTCCTAAACTATTTGCCGGAATATCGGAGATTATCAGACAGAACTTATTTCCATCCTGATTGACAAGCTCTACTCCTTCATCAAGATCCTCGGATTTAAAGTATTTATCCATATTTTCACTTTCAAAGTAAAGCTTTACTGACGTTTCTGAACTAAGTATGAGCGAATAGCCTAAGAACTTCACATCATCCGGAATGTTTTCAGAATAGAACTTGTATCCTGACAAATCATCTGCGCTTACTGCTGCAACCTCATCCTTTATTTTCAGGCTGTCAACATTAGCTGTACTGACATTATAGCCGAAATATTTCTGTGAATAGCTGCCGTATGCCTCAAGTGCGTTTACAAGATTAACAAGCTTTTCGTCATATTCTCCGTTCTGAACTGACTTTATATAATCATATACAGAATAAGTGAACTTATTTCCGCTTATCTCTACAGGCTCGCCGTCTGTTCCTGTTTTATACAGAGACACTTCTGTACTGCTGTCTTTGAATACCTTCAAAGTCACCTTATCGTGTATTTCCTTTGCAGAAACCTTGTATGTAAACCTATATCCGTTATTCTTATCCGGCACACAATCTTTAAGCATTATTTTCTGATCGCCCTTGGAACCGCTCATAAGTACATAAGCATCTTCACCCAGATCTGTCGGAACATCCATATAGAAATTAACACCTATCTGTCCTTCAAGTGTAAGGCTCGCATTCTTTATAATCAGCTTGTCATACTTCACCTTATCACGGACATATGTTATTCCCTTCGCAGCATTAAATGCGGCATATTCCCCACTTCCGGATATATATTTATCCCCGGTTTCGGTACGCCATCCGGTGTAAACATAGTTGGAATTTTCAAGCTTAAGATTATCACTTATTTTCAGGGTTGAGGTCTGATTATCGTCAGAACTAAAGGTTATCGAAGCAAGATTCTCTGCACCGCTAAACATATCTCTGAACTTGTAGCTGTTTGAATCATCCATAGAAACCTTGAATGACGGCAGCTTTACAGTCTCAAGGGAAGTACAGCCCTTAAACGCATCATAAAAATAGCAGTATCCACTTTCAGATTTGCAGCCGCTTAAATCTATTTCCTTAAGAGATTTACAGCCGTTAAAAGCGCTGTTCATACCAGAGATATTCTTGTATTTAAGATTCTGGAAATTAACAGACTCCAGAGAACTGCATCCAGAGAAAATGTATGACATACCAATTTCTTCTGCATTTTCAGGAAGTATAACTGTCTTCAAGGCTGAACAATTATAGAACATATTTGAAATATCACAATTATCAGAAAAAACAAGCTTGCTAAGATCAGCCGTTTCAAGGTTTTCGCAATTCTCGAAAACACCACTGCTTGTATAGCTCGTCAGATGAATTTCCGGCATAACAATCGACTTCAAAGAATGACAGTAGCTGCACATTCTGTCGATAGACTCAACCTCTGAAAGATCAACGCCGCTGAAATCAACCGATTCCAATGAATAACAGCTGCTTAAGAAGTTTTCAAGTGTTTTTGGTTTCCAGTTTTCAGGCAGAGTAAGCGATCTGAGATTTTCACAACCGTTAAATGAAAGAACTGTATCCTCCGGCATTTTCAGTTTTTTGATATTAATTACCGATACACGGCAGTTTGAGAACATACCATACATTGAAGTAACCTTTGAGGTATCCAATCCGTTCAGATCCAGAACGAAATTATTGTCATTTGTCTCAAACCCACTGAACATACCATCCATATTGACAACATTCGATGTATCAAGAGAGCTTAAATCAAGTCCGTCCATCTTCATGCAGAACATATTCGACATATTTATTACTTTTGATGTGTCGATTTTTCCATCAAACAATACATAATTGCTGTGGTGATAGCTTCCTACATCAAAGATTGCACTGCAATCACCGGCAAAAGCCACGCCGTCATATACTTCAAATGTATCTATTGAGCCATATTCATCTGTATACACCATTTCACAGCCGTTATCTTCGCAGTATTTTTCTGTAGCACTATAGATATCACATATCACACCTCTGGAATAAATTCCTGATATAAGTGTGACCTTTCCTTTGTCATGATCGTAGCTCCACTTTATTGTTTCCTTGTTGATCTTATATGTTCCTGCGCCGGAAAATTCAGCATCATCACTTAAGTCTGACACAATACCCTCATTTCCCTGCTTTTTCCAGCCGTTGACTAATGTACTTTCGTTGACAGTGCCGTCGCCTTTAATATTATCATCGATCCATGCA
>CACXDE010000289.1 GCA_902766305.1 uncultured Ruminococcus sp.
ACATTCGGCTTCAGCCGTGATGACTCTGGTAAGTTCCTTGAGGCTTATTATGATGCTAAGATCTTTGAGAATGATCCGTTTGCTAAACTCGATCAGGTTGGTGTTGGTTCACTCATGAAGACAGCTCTTACACTTGGTAAGGCTACACGTCCGGAGCTTCACTGCGGTATCTGCGGTGAGCACGGCGGCGACCCGTCTTCTGTTGAGTTCTGCCATAAGATCGGTCTGGACTATGTATCATGCTCACCGTTCAGAGTTCCGATTGCTCGTCTTGCTGCTGCTCAGGCTGCAATTAACGAAGGCTGATTACCTGAACAAATAGACATAAATTAATCCCGAATTTCAGGGCGGTCGCTGTTATCAGCGGCTGCCCTTTCTGGACTTAAAGATACAAAAAATTTTTTAAGCTTTGTTATTATTTACATAATTTTTAAAGGGTTTTTCGTATAAATATTTATACATCAATTTAGTATAATGTCTTGACATATTAAAAAAATATGATAGAATAGACGTATAGGGCTTTTTGAAGCTTTTGCCAATTTAAAAAGCAAAACTGTGTTTAAGAAGCCTGTATTTTTTTTTGGAGGTATGAAGAAATGAAATCGCTAAGGAAATTTGCGGCGGTTGCTGTGTGTTCTGCGCTTATCATGAGCTTTGCCGGTATCAGTGCGTCAGCGTATTCGTATGAAGATGAGTACATCACTGCGGATATCGTTACCGACAAGGACACATATGAAGACAATGATAATATCACAGCAACCATGATAGTCACCAACAAAAGTCAGGCTGTTCTCAAGGATCTTGATATGGGTCTGATCGCTCCGGATGGATTTGTTGAAGTCAAGGATAAGGCTGACAATGTAGATCACTTGTCTTTTACGGAGTTCAATCCCGGTCAGGTAGAACAGGTACGTGTTGAGTACGCAAAGGAAGTCAGCAAACAGGAAGAGAGCAGTAAGCCTGAGGAGAGCAGCAAGACAGAGGAAAGCAGCAAAACTTCGACTGCTTCTACAACTCCCACAACATCAACAACTTCTAAGACAACAACCACCACTACAACCACAACTACACCTACAACGACAACCACAACCACAGGTACTGTTGATTCACCCAAGACAGGTGAGGGTTCTATGGCAGTAGCAGTAGTATTTATTGCAGCTGTTGCACTTACACTTGCGGTTGTATGCTTCAAGAAGAAGAAGGGCAAGGAGATACTTTCTATCGCACTTTGTCTGAGCGTTGCAGGTTCCTTTGCTGCAATGTCAGGTCTTAAGGCTAACGCAGTGGATGATGATGATGAACCTGCTGCTGATCCAGAACCGAAAACTACTACAACCAAGACTATTGAATATAAAGCAGATGATGTTAAGGACGGAGTAACATACAACGGTGAGGATTTGTTCATCCACGGCGAAGTAAAGTACAAGGTTGATGAAGAATTTATCAATATCTCAGGTAAGGTTTATGATGCAGATAATAATGCACTTTCAGATGTAAAAGTAACCGTACTCGATAAGGATAATAATGTTGTTGCAAGCACAGTATCTACAGCTGACGGCTATTCAGTTGACGTTCGTTTTGCTGAACCCAAGGATTATACAGTAAGATATGAATACGATGATCTTGAGCCTGTTACGAAATCACTTATCGAAGTACAGGAAGACCGTTTAGTTAATGCTAAGTTTGTAGCTGCTGCACAGAAGGTTTATTCTCAGTATTTCTGGCTGGATCCTGCTATTCTTTCACAGTATAGTAGTACCCAGATGATAGATGAGTATGGCATTCGTCTTGACGTAAATGAGGATGCAATTGTAAAGAAGGTTGCGGCTTATATGTATAAGTCTGGCAACACATGGAACAGATCAATTGCATTTGTTGGAGAAAATGTTACAACAGCACGTTATATGCCTTATCTTGCATATAAAGATGAGATTTATTTTGATGCTACAAACGCAAGGATCAATGTATTCTCTCTCAAACAGGACAGCGATGGTATCTGGAGTAAGAACGGTTCATTTGATACAGCTATGGTAGATATTGAGGATGCAGACGGTAATTACCTTACTGTTCATCAGAAAGATATTGTCGGCAAAAACTGCAGAATATTTGATGATAAAGAAGAAATGAAAGCATGGCTCTTAGCTGACTGATCTTGTTTGTGTTACAAGTAAAAAAACAGATGTCGTCCCGTATTAGTATGGGGCGGCATTTTTTGTTAAAAATTTTAACATAATGTAACAGCCGGACGGGTATTGTAATTTATTGATGAATAGTGTATAATAGTGTAAGTGATACAGGCATGGCTTTTGCAGTTTTTAGTTCAGCATATTGAATGGAGGTGATACTGTGACAGAAGGAGAGTTTCAGGAATTTTTGATCACCGTCGGATACAGATATAATGCTAAGACAAAAACAGGTTTTAATACATTTGAAGGCTTTCATGCAATGATAGGATTCTTTGCTTCTGAAAACAGGTATACATTTTCCATGGGTGCTGTGACGGAAAATTTGCCGGAAGTACTTGATAAGCTTAAAGCCTTTGGCAGTGAAAACAAGGATCATATTACCAGGATTTTCTATAAAGACAGACAAATAAGGATGAATATAAAGATGTCTGTCGATTCTGATATTGATCGTGAGCGTCTGAAAAATATAGCAAGATTCGCTACTGAATTGTGTAAAAGCGAGCTTATCACTCC
This sequence comes from uncultured Ruminococcus sp., assembly GCA_902766305.1. GTDB lineage: Bacteria > Bacillota > Clostridia > Oscillospirales > Acutalibacteraceae > UBA1213. The sequence continues at coordinate 2,700 of CACXDE010000289.1, forward strand.
TGTTTGCAGGACTTGCGGAAAAAACAGGAAAACAGGCGTTTACATTGTCGGAACTGATCTTACTGTTTTGTGCGATACGTGCCTTAAACGCAGACAGAGACAGTATGACCGCAGAAGGGATATGTTTATAAAAAAGAAACAGAATATGCCCCTCGGGATAGCCGGCGCAGTTTTTGGCGGAATGCTTGGAATGTCGATATATGTTCTGCTGTATCAGCTCATCAGCTTATGGGGGATCTGGGCAGGAATTATAGTGATATGCGTTTTCAGCGGTTTTGTTGTTACAGGAAAAAGGGCTACAAGATTAAGTGCCGTTATATGTGAGGTTATGGCATTTTTTGCATTTGTGATGGCTGAATACGCCGCTATGGTAGCAGGTATGGCTATAGAAATAGAACGTCAGGGCGGAGGTATAGCTTTGACGGAGTCGATAGAAACAACGAATACTATTTTGTCTTCTGCTGAAAACATAAGCGAACTTTTAACGGAGATCCTTGTGGGCAGTGTAGTAATGGTGATAATTGGTGTGATATATTTTCTGAAAAGAAAGTTTACACGTCCGCTGAAAATATCGAAAAATCTATTATAATAATAAAAGAAACAGACCGGCTGTTTGAATATCAACCGATCTGTTTTTTTAAATTATATCATAAAACAACAAGGAAGCATACCTCCCCTTGATATGCTCCCGAATAAAAGAAAGAGAAATCGTTCCACTCCGCAAGAACGAATTATTGTTTGTTTTCATGACTATATTATATACCTTTTGATTGTTAAATTGATGTATTATTAATTATGAAAAAGTAAACAATTTGTAAACACGCAGAAAAAATAATTCTATTATAAACATTAAACCTTTAATTTTTTAAATAATAAATTTATAAAATATATACTTTTTGTTTATTTGTATATGCAGGTGCTTATGATAGTATTTTTACAGACAAAATCAGAAGGACGGTGAATAAATTGAAAATACTTATAGCGGATCCGGACAGAGATTTTTTGCAGACTTTCAGTCAGTATTTTATGCTTGAAGGAAGTGAAGTACAAACAGCTTTTGACGGGACTCAGGTCATCAGAAAGGTAGTGGAAATGGCTCCTGATCTGGTAATATTAGGCTATGATATTCCAAGAGTAGGAGCTGTGGAGCTTATCAGACAGCTTAACGAAAAAAATATACCGGTAATAGCTTTGCTGAGGGAAAAGGTAAATTCTGATCATTTGCTTCACAGGGAGCTTCCTCAGGCTTATATATCCTTTCCATTTTTTCCAAAGGAATTGACAGATCTTTCGCATGAGGTAATGGAGAAGGTAGGATCAAAAGAAAAGGCATCGTTTGATGATCTTGAACTGGATATACATAAGTTTATGATAAACGGAAAAGCAAAGGTTACGATCGGCGAGATGAATATTTTTCTTACACTTTCCAAAGGAGAGCATCTTGAACCAAAGAACGCAGGCACATATATCAATTCCCTGAATAATAAGTTTGCAGTTCTTGGAAGCAAGGTTCGTATAAAATATGTCATGAAAAAAGGATACGGGATGGTGACAGTTTATGAATAAGGCAGTCAGGAAATTCGTGTGGAGTGCCGAGGGAGCAATATTTATTCTTATTACGGTTCTTCTTTCAGTCATGAATCTGATGGATTTTGCAATGGCAGGTGATGACGCCGACCATATGACGCAGATGATAGCAGACAGGATGGGTGAGTTTCGTCAGGATACGAAGCCGCCTGAGGAACGCCGGAACGGTTCTTTCAGGTTCAAAAATTTTGAAATGATGGGTCCGGATTCACCGGAAATGAATAAATCTCTCAGATATTTTACTATATCGTTTGACAAGGACGGCAATGCAGATGTGGTTTCATTTAAAATGTCCGCTGTGAATGAGTCAGAGGCTGAAAGCTGGGCAAAAAGCCTGTTGGATAAGGAGACAGGCTGGACAAATGTTAATTACCGGTATCGTGTGTACGAGAGGGATAAGAAAACATATGTTACGGTTATAGATCAGGGACGGGAGCTTTTAGCGTCGTACAGAATGCTTGCGATATCAGCAGCGGGCGAGGTTCTGGTTCTGATACTCAGCTTTATAATACTTAATATTGCCGGAAAGAGAATATTCAGACCGATAGAGGAATCCGACAGGAAACAGAAGCAGTTTATATCGAATGTTGAAAAGGAATTCAGTGTTCCGCTTACAGTTATTAATGCCAATACGGAATTAATAGAACGCAAACACGGACCGGACGATACGACTAATACGATAAACAAACAGGTTCGCAGGATGACGGCGATTGTCAGAGATATGTCTGATTTTTCAGTCTTTGAAGAGGAAGATAAAAATGTTTCTGTTGTCCGGCTTTCGGATATGCTCAGAAGAGTAATAGACAGCCGGACGGCAGACTTTGAAGAGAAGAAGATACAACTGGTCTGTGATATAGAAGATAACATTGAACTTCGCGGCGATAATAACAGGATCAAAAAGTCAATTTCTGAGATGGTTGACAATGCTGTGAAGTTTGCAAACAAAGACGTGCTGTTCAGTCTGAAAAAAGAGAAGAACAGGATACTGCTTCGTCAGGAAAACGATACAGCTCTTAAAGACGGAAGCTGCGATCAGGTGTTCGACCGCTTCACCATGCTTGAAAACGCAAAAGGTACGGACGGAATAGGTCTTGGACTTTCATATGTAAAGCAGACGGTTCTGGCACATGACGGCAGAGTAAGCGCTAAGGTAGCTGACGGCAGGTTTATATTGCAGGTTGCTCTGTAAATGGGGGTGATGATATGGCGGCAGAAAAAAATCCTATTGTAGTAATGAAGCGTTATGAAATGAAATATCTGATGAATGCTGAGCAGACCGAGTATTTTAAGGAAAGCGTTAAGGGGCAT
>CACXDE010000290.1 GCA_902766305.1 uncultured Ruminococcus sp.
GAATCCCATAGCCCTAAGACCATTTATTGCCCTCTGCCTGCCCTTTTCATCATCCAGACAACGGGCATATTTTTTCGAGATCACAGCATTTATCTGATCGCATGGATCAGGTTCCGTTTCTTCTATTATATCATCAATTATAGTTTTGTCTATACCTTTTTTCAATAATTCATAATAAACTCTTGAAGATGAGAAATGTTTATTCTCAAAAAGCTGCTCTGCATACCGTCTTGCAAAGCTTTCATCATCTATAAGTCCAAGCTCTTCAAGACGTTCTAAAGCCTGCTCAGCAGCGTCCTCACCGTACAGAGGAATAAGCTTATCCTCAATTTCTTTTCTTGATCTCGGACGGTACTCTATAAGATACAGAGCCTTTTCCTTTGCACGGTTTATATTGGAGCTTTGAATCAGATCATACAGCTGTTCATCTGTTATATCCGAACCCATTTTATATGATGAAGACATAAATGTTACCGTATCAACACTGACAGCATATTCTCCGTCAATATACAGTGCAGTCATGCCCTTCCTTCTCTGTTCTGCCGCTGTAATAAGCATATCAGTCCACCATTATATCAATATCTTCGTTTGATGTTCTCGACTGTATTTCATCCTGCTCCCCAGGTGCTTCCTCAACAGGTGTTGTCTCCGGACGCTCATCATCAGCAGTTTCATCTGATTTTCCGGATTTTTTACCCTTTTTTGTCTGCCTTGAGAATGTAAGCTTATCCTTGTTCGCCATAAGCTCCTCTTCAACCTTGGCAGCAATTTCAGGATGATTTCTGAGAAACTCCTTTGCATTATCACGACCCTGACCTATGCGTTCTTCACCGTAGGAGAACCATGCGCCGCTTTTCTTAATGATATCAAGCTGTACAGCAAGATCAAGCAGTTCGCCGTCTCTTGAAATACCCTGACCGTACATTATATCAAATTCAGCCTCACGGAAAGGAGGCGCAACCTTATTCTTTACAACCTTTGCTCTTGTTCTTGAACCGATAATATCGCTCCCTGATTTGAGCTGTTCTATTTTTCTGATATCTATGCGCACTGAGGCATAAAATTTCAAAGCACGTCCGCCGGGGGTTGTTTCAGGATTTCCGAACATTACACCAACCTTTTCACGCAGCTGGTTTATGAAAATAGCAACGCAGTTAAGCTTTGAAATAGAGCCTGCTAATTTTCTCAGTGCCTGAGACATAAGTCTTGCCTGAAGACCCACATGTGACGCACCCATGTCGCCCTCAATTTCTGCCTTTGGCGCAAGCGCTGCAACCGAGTCAACAACTATAATATCTATAGCACCCGAATGAACAAGAGCGTCTGCAATTTCAAGCGCATCCTCGCCCGTATCCGGCTGGGACACAAGAAGTGAATCAATATCAACACCAAGTGCTTTCGCATATATCGGGTCAAGTGCATGTTCAACATCAATAAAGGCTGCATAGCCGCCCTGCTTCTGCGCCTCGGCAATACAATGAAGCGCAAGAGTTGTTTTACCGGAGGATTCCGGACCAAATATTTCTACAATTCTGCCCTTAGGTATACCGCCTATTCCAAGCGCCATATCAAGTGACAATGAACCGGTAGGTATAGCGTCAACATTCATTGAAACATTTTCACCAAGACGCATTACAGCGCCCTTGCCGAACTGCTTTTCTATCTGACGCAAAGCAGATTCAAGAGCTTTCTCCTTGTCCTCCTGCTTTACTGGTTTTGTTTCCTTTTTCTTTTCCGATGCCATATTTATTCCACCTTTACATTTATTACATAGATCATTCAGGTGATCTTTCATATTATGATTATACATCATAATTTACATATATACAATACAATTTATTGCTGCAATTTAATACATATACAATTTATTGTATATTGGTTAAATTGTTGCAGTTACAGTTCTCTCCAGTCCGCCGATATCATGAACTATCCTGACATTACGAGCACCGTTTTCCCCAAGCATAGCCTTTACAGCTTCTCCCTGACCTTCTCCTATTTCAAGGGAAATAATACCGCCCTTTTTCAGCTTTGGCAGCCAATTTTCCGATATTATCCTATAGAAATCAAGCCCGTCTTTTCCGCCGTCAAGCGCCATCTGCGGTTCAAAATGTACCTCCCTCTGAAGTCCGGACAGCTCTGAGGTTCTGATATAAGGAGGATTTGATATTATCACGTCAAAATACCCGTCCTGATATTCATTAAAAATGGATGATATATCGCCCCTTACAGGTTCAACAATCCCCTGCATATTATTGCTGCGGATATTTCTTTCAAGGTAATAAAAAGCTTTTTCCGATAATTCAACAGCAATGATCCTTGCATTATGATATACCTTTGCAAGGGCAATTGCTATCGCACCGCTTCCGCTGCAAAGATCAGCTATCAAGGGAGCTTCTGTTTTTACCATACTCATACATTCACGCACGCATACTTCCGTATCGTCACGCGGAATAAGAACACCCTCTCCGACTTCAAGCTCTGCATCCATAAAGCTCCAATGTCCGATCACATATTGAAGAGGACAGCCGCTTTCACGTTTTTCAAGCGAACTGATAAAAGCTTTTTCATCTTTATCAGACACAGCTTTATCTCCGTTTTCAGCCATGAAAAATCTGTCTGCGCTAAAAAAATGCCTGAATAATTCACGGACTTCATTTTCAGGACAGTCGCTTCCGCATGAAGCAAGGGAAGTCAGCGCATATTTCTGCAATTCTTTGTAAGTCATGCTATCCTGTCCTCGCCGTTTTCGGGTATTACGTCCTTCATCGCCTGTATAGCGACCTCTATCATCTTTTCATCAGGCTCTTTTGTGGTTATATGCTGCATCCATACACCGGGGGCGGATATTATCCTTGTCACAACGTTATCATGTCTTCCGCACAGCTTTATAAGCTCATATCCTATGCCAACAGTAAGCGGAAGAAGACAGAACTTTACAAGCGGACGAAACACAGGATGATTTATCGGTATAAACAAACCGATTATTATACCAACTATCAGCATCAGCACCATAAAGCTCGTACCGCACCTCGGATGAAAGCGTATCTGTTTTTTTACATTTTCCACAGTCAGATCAAGACCATACTCATAGCAGAAAATCGTCTTATGCTCTGCGCCGTGATACTGAAAAACCCTTTTAACGTCCTTATTAAGAGTACACAAACTCATGTAGACAAGAAACAGTACTATTCTTATTATGCCCTCAAAGGCTGACTGCCAGAATCTCTCCATCCCAAGAACGGGTTCCTTCATAAATGTCAGCCACTGCGCAGTAAAGTTATACAGCCATGTCGGTGCAAAATAGAAAACACCTATACAGAATACAACCGCAATAACAGTAGACAGTGCCATAATAACATTCACAATCTTGTCGCCGAAATGCTTATCAAGCCACAGATCAAGCTTTGACGGCTCTTCATCTGTTTCTTCCTCACCTTCAAGTGCCTTGTCAGCTGATCTCATAAGCGCCTTTTCACCTGTAACAAGAGAGTCGATCATATTCACAACACCTCTTATCAGCGGCAGTCTGAGAATCTTGTGCTTTTTTGCCCAATCAAGGGGTTTTACCTCTTCAAGCTCGATAGTACCATCGCTTTTTCTGACGGCCATCGTACATTTCTTAGGTCCTCTCATCATGATACCTTCCATAAGCGCCTGTCCGCCTATAGAGGTTATCATTTTAGTCTTTTGTTTTTTCATTATTCCCATTATCCCTCTTTCATTCTTCAGCATCAGCAGAAGATGAATTTCCGTCTTTATTTTCATTTATAACAGGCAGCTGTATAGTAACAGTTGTCCCTACGCCTTCCGTACTGTCTATATCAAGAGTACCGTTATGCAGCTTCATTATCTCATCAGCGACGGCAAGACCAATTCCTGAACCTCTGACAGTCTGATTTGCCTTATAGAATTTCTGTTTCACCTTAGGCAGATCTTCCGCTGAAATACCGCATCCGTGGTCTTCAACAGTGATGATTATATTCTTATCATCAGCGCCGGCAGTAACATTTACTGTACTGTCGGAAGAGGAATATTTCAGCGCATTATCTATAACATTGAAAAACACCTGTCTTAGCCTGTTTCTGTCGCCTAAGATGATCGGCAGCATTTCAGGTGCTTCATAGACAATATGTTTGTTTTCGCTGTTTGCCTTTTCCTTAAGCATATAAATTGATTCATCAAGCTCAGCAATAAGGTCAACCTTATCCATAATAAGAGTCATACGATCCTGCTGTATTCTTGAAAAGTCCAGAACCTCTTCAACAATGCCGCCGAGACGCTCAGCCTCTTTAATAATAATGTTAATACCTTTTTCCATAGTTTTCCTGTCCTGAAAACCGTCAAGCTGCATAGTTTCAGCCCAGCCCTTTATAGCCGTAAGCGGCGTACGCAGCTCATGTGATACAGAGGAAATAAAGTCTGTCTTCATCTTATCCGCCGTACCCAGCTCACCAGCCATATAGTTTATCGTATCGCACAGGTCGCCTATTTCATCATCATAGAATTTATTTATCCGGGCATTGAAATCACCCTGGGCTATCTTCCTTGCAGTTTCACCTATTTCCCTGACAGGGCGGACTATCGAACCCAGAAAGTAAGTACTGGAGATAAATATGAAAAACATTATAAGCAGACCTACAAGACACACCAAAGATATCGCTATAAATATCTTTCTGTCTGCTTCTTCAAGAGATACCACATACCTCACTGCTCCAACAGGATCATTATTTTTGTTCGTAACGACCCTTGTCAGCGCCATAACATTTTCTCCTGAACTAAGCTCCCCGTGCCAGTCGCCGCTGTGATCCGGACTGGCAAGCGCCCTGTCATAATCTGTCATTGACTCAGTTCTGTCCGGAGAAAAACCTGTAGATTTTATTACAGCCTGCCTGGATGGATTTATGACAGTCAGCTCCATCTGTTCCTTGTCGGAAAAGTTTTCTACATAGTTTCTTGCCTTATCAATGAACTGATCAGCTGATTCTCCTCCATCCCTGAATAAACTGACTACCTCAGCAGAACGGCCGATCAGAGTCTGTTTTATTCCGTTGTAATAAAAATTCTGTACGATCAAGGCAAATGCAAGAATCAGAATACATAAAACAATCAGTATTACAGCGAATGTGTTCAGCACCCACCGTTTAGTAATTCCCTTCACAAACCATCCTCCCGTTCTTTTGGATTATTTTTTCAGAACATGGAAAATCCATATATCACGGATCTTCTCCGCCCGGCGAGCCGCGCCCGAAGGAAGTGCACTTGGGATACCGGACCCTTAATATGAAGCTTTTTTATTTTAGCAGAATTTTTGACAACGCTGCCAACTATAATTTTGCACTAAGCCGAATAGTTTACATAACAGCTTTTACGCTTCCCATTTATATCCGAGTCCCCATACTGTAACTATGTACTTCGGTGAAGAGGGACTGTCCTCCACCTTCATTCTCAGACGGCGGATATTAACGTCAACTATTTTTTCCTCGCCTACATACTGTTCTCCCCATACATATTTCAGTATAGCACTTCGGTCAAGCGCCTTGCCGGGGTTCGAGAAAAAGTACTCCATAATTTGAAACTCAACCTGAGTAAGCTCAATCTGCTTGCCGTTTTTCTTAAGTGAATGGTTTTTAAGATTAAGAGTAAAGTCACCGGAACGAATTTCCTCCTTGAAATTGTTCTCGCTTCTCATTTCGGCTATTGCTATTCTTCTGTAAAGAGCGTCAACTCTTGCAACAAGCTCCATCGGTGAAAACGGCTTTGTAACATAGTCATCCGCGCCGTGCATAAGACCGCTGACCTTATCCATCTCCTGGGTTTTCGCCGTGAGCATTATTATACCAAGCTCGCCCTTGCGTTTTCTAAGTTCCTTGCAAACAGACAAGCCGTCCATTTCCGGCATCATAATATCAAGCACGGCAATATCGAAATCACCATTCGCTTCATCATATTTTTTCAGGGCTACTGCGCCGTTTTCAGCTTCTGTAACATTGTAGCCTGCTCTTTCAAGATTGATAACTACAAAGTCACGAATAGCAGTTTCATCCTCTGCAACAAGAATATTTTTCATACTTATCTTCCTTTCTGCAAGTCATTATTTTTCATAACATAGCGACATTTTTTTCCAGCTCTTTTTCACTGATATTTATCGAATCCTGTGCGGCAGTGGAAAACAGCTCCGCCGCAATAACATAATCCTTATCCTTTGTTTCCTCAGACAACAGTGTTACATAACCGCTGTGTTCTGATTTTTCCCAGTCGCTGCGCTTGAAACGGTGTATAGTTACAAGCTTATCGCCGACTGAAAGTGTTTCATTATTCCACATATAGAATGATAATGTTCTTGACTCCGTTTCATAAAATCCTGTCACTGCAGAGTTCCACTTTTCAGGAAATGCCATATAGTACCCGTCAGCATAATCTATTACAGTACTGATCTTAGTTACCAGCTTTCCGGTCTTTGCATCAGCCTGTTTCCATTCAGTAAGATTGCACACATCTCCGAAGCTTTGGTCAGTCGGTGAAAACAATGCCCTCACAACAGGGACTTCAATAATATTATCATTGTTTATATCTCTTGACGTGATAAGATCCTTTCTTACTGTGGGATTGTCCTCAAACGAAGGACCGGCAGGAGCATCAGGGGAGTCAGGATCACCCGGTATTTCAGGCGTCAGAGGTTTGACAAGCTTCGCCATTGCACCGTCCTCTTTATCACCGGAATAATACAATACCTGAGTAACATAATTGCCGTCCTCTTTTTTGCAGTCCATTACAGCGCCGTAATTTTTGCCGTCAACGCTTCCGTAGGCGACCTTCTGAAAAGAAACAACATCAGAATCAAGCTCCGCAGATACGCTGGACATGGGACGCATACTGTTTTTATCATATTGCAGAAGATTAGCAGATGAAGGAGTTTTATCCGTACGAAGAGATATCATCATTATATCCTTAACAGAATCATCTGAAAAATCCTCAACAAGCATATCTGAATAGCTTTCATCTACCGTCATTTCTCTTAATTCGCCATTGTCTATTGTATATACAGTCAGATTATTCAGCTCTGAACTATAGCTTTGCCAGCCGACAATAAATTCCCCCTTGCCGTCACCGGTTATATCATCATAAATAATCCTGTCAACTCCGGAGCCGGCATTAGGAAATTTTCCCATTTGTTTCCATTTGTCATTCTTTCTTTCCATAAAGGAAATATACATTTGTGAACCGGAATCGTTATCTATAGAATAAAAAGCCACCGCATATTTTTTCAGCTGATCGGAATTGAGCTTCTGTTCCTTGCCGCTTTTTTGCGCCGCAGACAAAAAATCAACGTCATCAAAGAAATTAACAGCCGCACGATATGCCCCTGTCTGCGGATATTTTAGCGTATATAATGAACCGGTTTCCTTATTCAGAATTGCCTGCAATGCGGCTTCATTTCCCGTTGCCCTTGGAGGACGCAGAACAGACTGACTTCCAAGACCAATATCAGTACATCCGCACAGAAATGTGCAAATACTGATTAAAACAGCAGTACATACTATTATTTTTTTCTTTTTCATTCCTCAATATTACACCGCCCTTTTGAATGCCGGATCCATTACTAATTATAGCAATACAATAAAATAAATTATATCAATACAATATAATAAATGCACCGAAAGTTCCGTTTTCAATGCCTCCGGCGTCCAGGGCTTCTCGCCCTGGACCTCGCAAGGGGCTGAGCCCCTTGACCCGCAATTTTTGCAATTCTTATTTTGAAGGCTATAATTTCCGCATAAAAGCTTCACATAGAAACTTTTTCAGCCTTCAGAAATTTTATCTTTATGCCCTCGTCTGAAAACATTTTCTCGTGCTCTGTCATTATATTATCTTTGAAGTCTTCACTGTGAAGATCCCTTGTCAGATAAGTAATCCTGAAACCGCATTCATCAAAATATGAAATGCTCTCCTCAAACAGCTCATCATCATCCGTCTTGAACCATATCTCACTGCCGTCCTTCATAAAAGTACGATACTGCATAAGCTGTCTTGGATGAGTAAGTCTGTGTTTTTTATGCTTGTTTCTCGGCCAGGGGTTGCAGAAATTAATATATATCCTGTCAGCCTTATCATCTTCACCAAGAAGCTCCGATATCTTTTCAATATTGTATGCTGTAAGAAATATATTGTCAACCGGCATATTATTTCTATCATATTCCGCAGAAACCTTTCTCCTTGCGAGACCAAGCATCTTATATTCAAGATCAATAGCAAGAAAATTGATTTCCGGGTGCATAGATGCCGCCTTAGCAACAAAGCCCCCTTTACCGCAGCCAAGCTCTATATAAAAAGGCTGTTTTTTTGAAAAATGGCTGAGCCATTCACCCTTATATTTTTCCGGCTCTTTTATAAAATAATCGCAGGCTTCAAGTTCAGGCTTTGCCCAAGGCTTATTTCTCATTCTCATAATTTCATTTTCCTTTACAAACAATTATACACCGTTTATTATATCAAAAACACCGGCATATTATATTCTTTTAAAGAAAATAGCACACAAAATGGGAAATGATTTTATTATCATAAAAAACTTGTATGATATAAAGTACTGAATATAAATACAACCGGTTTTCAGTCAAAGACCTGAAAACCGATTGTTTTTTTCATCTTCGTTTTTTTACAAATGTTCCCACAAAAGAAGCTATCAGAAGAACTATCATATTAACAATAACTATACTTGCCCCTGTAGGCGCGGAATAAAAATATGACAGTATAAGTCCTGTCAGAAAGCATATCACAGATACTGCCGCCGATGTAATGATAACGGTTTTGAACCGGCTGCATATTCGCATTGAAATGACTGCCGGAAAGATAACAAGACTTGAAATAAGCATTGAACCCATCATCTTCATTCCGACAACAATAGTAAGAGCAGTGAGAAGCGCAATTACCATATTATACATTCCTGCTTTAGTTCCTGTAGCCTTTGCAAAATTTTCATCAAAAGTTACGGCAAATATTTTATTGTAGAAAAACACATACATTACAAGTATAAATGCAGACAGTACTGAACAAAAGATAACGTCCGTCTTATCCATAGCAATTATTGAGCCGAAAAGATAGCTGTTGATATCGGTATTAAGACCGGAAACAGAGGCTGCTGTAATACCTATAGCCAATGCACCTGTAGAAATCAGCGCAATAGCTGCATCTCCCTTTACCTTGCTGTTTCCGCTTAGTCTCAGAAGAAAAAAAGCGGCTATTATAACAACAGGCACAGCAACCTGAAGAGGTGCAGCAGAACCAAACGCAGAAGCTACCGCAAGTGCGCCGAACCCAACATGAGAAAGACCGTCACCTATCATAGAATATCTTTTCAGAACAAGACTTACTCCCAAGAGAGAAGCGCAAAGGGATACCAGAACGCCGCCGATAAGAGCACGGATCATAAAATCGTTCTGAAACATTTCGATAATGTCACTTATCACTTTCCTCTTTCCCCTCTCCGAAGAAATATTGTCCGAGCGGACTGGCTTTATAATCCTTAGTAGTACCGAAAAAGCTCTTCTCAAAATTCAGATGAAGTATATGAGTAGCATATTTTACGGCGGATGTAATATCATGAGATACCATAACTATAGTTATATTTTCCTTTTTATTCAGTTCGTCAATAATACGGTACATTTCCTCTGTAACAATTGGATCAAGACCTGTTACCGGTTCGTCAAGAAAAAGAAGCTTTCTTCCGGCACAAAGTGCTCTTGCAAGAAGCACTCTCTGCTGCTGACCTCCGCTTAAGTCACGGTAGCTGCGTCGCATAAGATCTTCTATCCCTAATCTGTTTATATTCTCGAGTGCAATCTTCTTATCATTTTTTGAATAGAACGGTCTGAGTCCCCTGCTGTTGAGACGGCCTGAAAGAACAACCTCAAACACACTTGCCGGAAAATCCTTTTGCGCCGGCGTCTGCTGAGGAAGATAACCTATATCCTTCCTTTTAAGTTCATCAGAAAAAATGATTTTTCCTTTGTCCGGCACTTTCAGCCCAAGCAGACCCTTCGTCAGAGTACTTTTTCCTGAACCGTTCTCACCCACAATGCACAGATAGTCGCCTTCGCTTATGGTAAAGCTGAGATCCTTTATTACATCAACATCCTCATACGAGAAAGCAAGATTCCGGCAGCTTATTAGTTCTCCCATATCAGGATAATGCCTCCTTAAGATTTTTGAGATTCTTCTTCATTAAAGAAATATATGTTTCACCGTTTTTCATGCTGTCTGCGTCTATATTATGGCAGGAGTGAAATTCAAGTACCTTTGCGCCTGTCGGCTCAGCGATAGTCTGCGCTACCTTTCCGTTTGAAAACTCTATCTTGAATACAACAGGTATCTTCTTTTCCTTCACCTTATCAATAAGAAATGATATGGTTGCAGCGCTTGGCTCTGTTTCGGCAGAGCAGCCCGGAAAGGCTGCAAAATATCCAAGTCCGTACTCATCCGTAAAATACCTGAACGGAAATCTGTCACCGAATACAAGAAGCTTTGTTTTTGAGGATTCCACTGTTTTTCTTATCTCATTATCAAGCTGAGTAAGCTGGGCGCAGTATTGTCTTGTATTTTCATCAAACTGCTTTTTATGACCGGGATCAAGCTCACTAAGTGCCTCAGATATTTTCTTTGTTATAGTAATTGCATTTTTAGGCGAGGTCCATACGTGTTCATCATATTCTGTTTCTTCGCCCTCGTCTTCATCCTTTTCCTCTGTCATACCCTCTACGGTAGTTTCCTCAACTGTGTCCACACAATCCATAAGAGCAAGTATTTTTTTAGGCTTTTTGTCATCCGATTCAAGAATTGTTTTTACCCATTCGTCCGACTCTCCGCCGACATATATAAACAGATCGCAGCTTTGTATATTTACTATATCCTTCGGTGAGGGTTCAAAGCTGTGACTTTCCATCCCCGGCTTAAGAAGCATGGAAATATCTGCATATTCTGCGCCGACCTGACGTGCGAAATCATAGGGCGGGAATATTGTTGTTATAATTTTCAGCTTTCCCTCCGTTTTATTATCATCCTCAGACTTGCAGGCACAAAGCACAGACAGTGCGATTATTCCGGCAAGTACTATTGAAATTATTCTTTTTATCATGATTCTTTCTCCTCACTTCTGCATTCCCTGCATATTCCATAAAACACTGTCCTGAAAAAGTCTATCTCAAATCCGTGATCTTCAAAAATATGTTCAGCAAGCTCCTCAAAATGACTGCAATTCATATGTATCAGCTTTCCGCATTTTCCGCATTTCAGATGAAAATGCTCCCTGCATTTGCCATTCTGGTCTGCATACTGAAAGCATGAAGATGTTGTACCGTCTATCATATACTTTCTCACAAGCCCTTGTTCAAGCAGCTTATCAAGGTGACGATATATGGTAGTTGTCCCGACCTTTGTTCCCTCATTTTCAAGATGCTCGGAAATGCTTGCGGCAGTAACATGCTTATCCTTATTTTCCATAAGGAAATCAAGTATCGCCTGTCTTTGTTTTGTCTTATAACCCGAACCCTTATCCATACTTTCCCTCCTCAATTTGAAAACCGTTTTCATTTTACCACTATTTATCATCTATGTCAATAGATTTTTTATGGTGAAAACATCTTATAAATTGCAATATAAAATGTCAGTGAAATTAAGCGACAAATAGTTGTTTAAGAAGAGCATTAGCAGACAGTCCGTTGAAGATTC
>CACXDE010000291.1 GCA_902766305.1 uncultured Ruminococcus sp.
GAAAGTCCTATAACAACAGATTTTACATTTGTATGCTCTATCCTCTTTGCAAGTCCTAAAGCCTGAATCGTGAGTATCTCCTCACACCTCTCATCAAGATTTGTCTTGCTTGTGGGTACAAACGGCGTTTTGCTTACGTACCTGTCAAGCTTAAGATTTTTCAGCTCGATATCAAAAAAATACTGTGCTAATACTATGTCATTATCTGAGATATTATAGGTATTAGCCCGTCTGCGCTCATGCTCAAGCTTCTGCAAATCTATGTCTGCATAGATTATACCTGTCGTAAACCTCTTTGACTCTGCAAGCATTGTGCCGTTTTCGCATATAAGGTCATGCCCGGAGAATACAAGATCCTGAGTGCTTTCGCCCTGACCCGCACTTGTATAGATATAAGCCGAAACAAGTCTTGCGGATGTAGCCTTTATAAGCATGCGTCTGTAATCCGCCTTGCCTATAACCTCATCGCTCGCGGAAAGGTTTGCGATTATAAGCGCACCGTTCATGGCAAGCTCGGTTGACGGCGGATCCGGAGTCCATACATCCTCGCATATTTCGACACCGAAGGTAAATTCAGGCATACTCCCACATGTAAAAAGCATAGGCTGACCCAAATCAACATAATACTTTCCTGCGAACTCGATCTCTTTTGATCTTATTTCCTTTGGTGCCGAAGTAAAATGACGGACTTCATAAAATTCAGAATAATTCGGAAGATATGTTTTTGCCGGAAGTCCTAAAATCTCGCCCTTACAAATAACAGCTGCACAGTTGTAAAGCTTTCCCATACTCTGAACAGGCAAGCCGACAATTATTACCGCTTCAAGCTTTTTCGTTTCCTCAACAATTCTTACAAGTGCCTTTTCGGCTGCTTTCAGCAGACTGCGCTGCAAAAACAGATCCTGACAGGTATATCCCGTTATGCAAAGCTCAGGAAAAACTATCATTGAAGCTCCATGCTTTGCCGCTTCCTTTGCCTGTTCTATTATCGCCGAAGCGTTATACTCACAATCAGCTACTTTAATTTTCGGTGTTGCACTTGCAACACGCAAAAAACCGTCTTTCATCAAAAATCATCTCCACTTCATAATTAAAAGCTTTAGGAAAGGGGTTTCCCCCAAGAAAACCCACAGAAAACAAAAACTATTAGTATATTCCATTTGTTTTATACGAACGGTAATTATACGCTGCTATCCTGCGCAGAGAGCGGCTTCTCTCAGATACATTCTGTCCCTTCCTCAGTGCGCTGTGCTCGTAAGAATCCGCATATGCAGTAGCAAGACCCATCATAAGCCAGAATATAACTACACGATAAGCGATATCCACAAGCAGTGCGACCTCTACAGTTGAATATACAACATAAGCTGTGCAGAATGCCGTAAGATACATAAGTACACGTCCGTCACGGCGGTTCTCTTCACGATACCTGAAAATATCCTTAAGCATCCTCTTTGCCATAGTTATCGCAAGAACCATAAAAATTATTATACCTACAGCACCATAGCATACTGCTATAGTAATAAGACCGTTATGAAAGTCCTCATATTTCAGTCCGCCGTTTATATATTTTTTTCCATAGTCAACCACATTCGCCTTCCCTATTCCCATGACAGGGAACTCACGGAAAAGCATCATTGACTGGCGCCATATAGTAAACCTTCCGCTGTCTATATTTGTATTCTGATGACCGAAGCTTGAATTTTTCGGGCGGTTATCAGGCTTTACAATAACATTTCCGTTAGGCTTTGCAGTGACGCCGGTTGAAATGCTTGTAGTAGGCGAATACTTTTTAAGAACTGATGTCACTCCCTGCTGAACAAGCGTTCTTGATATCACAAGTACTGCGCATATTATCACAACTGAAAGCATAAGTGCAATAAGGCGGAACAGTATTGACAGCACTCCCCGTTTATAGCCCCTGAATATTGCATAAAAGGCAATAAAACAAACATAAATTATGAGCAGAAGAAGAGACGCATTTGAATCCGTCAGATAAAGCGACAAAAGATTTATAATACCGCAGACAATATACAATGCCTTCAATCTGCCGGACAATTTCTGTCTTCTCTTTTTCATAGTCCACAAAAGGTTGCAGGCGATAAATGCCATCAGCGCATAGAACGCTGTTACATTCGCATTGAACAGTATTCCTACAAACCGGCTTTCAAATATTGAAAAAGCATCTCCGCCAAAGCTGAACCCCTTCGGATACATAAAAAGCAGCACAAGTCCGATTATCATCATAATCGTAGTAACTATATTTATAAAATCAAGAAGGGTACAGACCTCTGATATACATCTGCTCCGGCTTCGTCCTGCATGGATACCATAAAAATGGAAAAAGCACATTCCCATAAAGGCTACATAATAGAAATTAACGAAGAAATTGCTGGTGATGTGTAAAAGTATCGTCACCAAAGCGCATCCCAGAAACAAGAGTATCAGTCTGCGGCTTCGTACCCTGAGTATAAACCCTTTGTACAGCATACGGTAAATGAACAGACCTGCCCCCCATATCATCAGTATGCCGACAAGCACATAAAACCAGAAACGCACAACATTAAGCGAGGCAAATATCAATGCGCCGGTAAAAGCAAATCTGAAATTCGCATCATTACTAAAAAAACGCAGTATCTTGTCTTTGAAAGAAGTTTTATTATCCGTAGGATTTAGTATTCCTTGATTTTCATTGTTCAACCATATTCACCCCACTCTGAAATGAGTACACGCAAACATATGGCCGCTGTCTAAAACAATCATTTTTATTGCTGCACAGCCAAGCTGCGTTTTGACAACTCGCTGGTCTTATCCCTTATCATAAGCTCATTGAGAGCCTTTCTCGGGTCTATCCCGTGATTTACTACCGCATCTACAGATTCTATTATAGGCAGTTCAACATTGAACCTTCTTTTAAGCTCAAGTGCTGCTGGTATAGCGTTTATTCCCTCAACTACCATTCCGACCTTCTTTACTGCCTCATCAGACTTCATGCCCTGACCTATAAACTGACCGCAGCTGTAATTCCTGCTGTGCCTGCTTGTTGCTGTAACAATAAGATCACCTATACCGGCAAGACCATAAAACGTCTGCTCATTGCATCCCATTGCCAGACCAAGTCTTGTTATCTCTGCAAGACCTCTTGTAATAAGTGCTGCTCTTGTATTATCGCCGAATCCCATTCCTGTAAGTATTCCGGCAGCAAGAGCTATAATATTTTTCATCGCTCCGCATATCTCAACACCAGTCACATCATCGTTAGTATACACCCTCATGCAGGTATTCATGAACACATCCTGTATCTGCTGAGCTATCTTCATATCCTCACAGGCTGATACAATCGCTGTAGGCATATCCACAGCGACCTCCTCTGCATGGGTAGGACCTGTCAGAGCGGCTATACCTGTATATTTTTTTCCCGTGTTTTTGGTAAGCTCATCATCTATTACCTGAGTCATAGTAAACAGAGTATCCTTTTCCATACCTTTGGACACATTTATTATTATCTGTGACTGCCCAAGATATGCTGATGCCTGCTTAGCCGTCTGACGGATAAATACAGACGGAACAGCAAAAATAACCATATCTCTCCCGCAGCATGCATCCTTTATATTTTCAGTAAATTTTACACTCCTTGGTATTTCAACGCCCGGAAGCTTAGGGTGAACGTAGGATGCCGACAGTTCATCTATCTCGTTTTTCAATGCCGACCATACTATCACTTCATTTCCGCTTTTTGCAAGCATTCTTGCCAATGCTGTTCCCCACGTTCCTGCACCCAATACACCGATAGATTTCATCTAAGCTCATCCCCGCTTTCTTAAATTTGTTGGGGCTGCTGCACCAACCCCTGCTCATATTGGGGCTGCCGCCCCAAACCCTGCCCGGACCTCGGCAGGGAACAAGTTCCCTGCACCCGTTTATTATAGATTGTATCCTGAACAGCCGGTAAAAACCATTCCAGATAATTCATAAAATACACCTGCCGCATTATAATCTTTATTATAATACACTTCATACCGCTTAGTCAACCCAAAAAAGAGCTGCTGCACTAACCAGCGTGACGCTGGACTCACACCAGTCTTGCACTGCTTTCTTCACAATTCGCAGCTTCTATGAATCACGGGCGGTGCTATTTCATTTTTGTTTCACCAAAGATGATACTTATCGCTGCCAACTATAATTTTA
>CACXDE010000292.1 GCA_902766305.1 uncultured Ruminococcus sp.
ACCGGTTTACTTTCTTTTTATCATCAACTATTAGTCTAAATACCGGCTTATTCTCTTTCTTATCATCAAATATTGATCTGAATACCGGCTCATTCTCTTTCTTTTTATCTTCAACTATTGACCTGAACTCCGCAGCGTTCTCTTTTCCTACAGTTTTCGATTTTAATGCCGGTTTTTCATCTTTTTTGGGCTGTTCCGATATCACAGAATTGGTATTGTCGTCCTTGGAAACTGTTTCTTTCAGACCCTCTACAGTGTTTTCTATTTTAGAAAGAAGCTCTTTACGCAATGATTCATACTGTTTGTATTGATACTGGGACATCTGCACTAAATAATCAATTTTTCTTTTTAGATTGTTTATTTCAGTTTCCTGTGCGTCAGCATAGTCCATAAATTCCTGCCACATTTCCTTGTTCACAGTCATTACGTTCTCAGACGGCTTATCAGGCAGAATTTTCCTGATCATCTCTCCCTTATCCTTTTCACTTAATTTATAAAGCGATGTAAACTTCATTTTCCTGTTCCCCCTATCAGTTTATCAGGTGCAGAAACCGACATTCACATACAGCGGAGTAGTAAACAATATATCCTGCACATTACCGATGAAGCAGTGACGAAAACCGTATACCGAATCTGCGGTTCTCGACAGATAAGCCTTCCCGGGTGTTGAGGGATCAAGCTTCGGCCACACATATGTATCATAATGCAAAGCCTTGCTCTCTGTCTCTCTCGGAGAAACAAGCTCGCCGCTTGACGGTATCCACAGCTCATCTAAAGTTTCTTCATTTCTTATGCTCTCACCGTTGATATCAAAGCTGAAGCTGTACTTCTTTACTAATTTTATGCTGTCCCTGACCGTAACAGGAAGCAGCGGCTTTATCGCTGTACGAAGATATGTTCTCGCCTCTGAGCATTTCCAGCCGCCGAGACCGCCCGTTCCAAGCTTTTTCTTTACAAATTTCGGATTCATACTGCGCTTTGTTTTCAGCGGATCAAGACTTATCCATGTTATCGCTGCCTTTCCGTCACCGTATGCAAGGGGGTCTGCATCAAATGCCACTATCTGCATTCTTATTACGCCCTCGCTGCCGAAGGAAAGCTTTTTGTAATTTCCTAACTTATATCTGTTACGGTAAGAACCGTCCTTTATGTGAGCTATTATATCAGACCAGCTGTCTGCTATCTCCCTGCTTTCCGTTTCACCCTTTATAACAGGCTGAGGAGAATTGGAGCTGCCTGCCGTTTCAGACTGCCTTGACGTACCCTGTACACCGGCTGCCGCTCTGTTATCCTTCATTGATTCTGCGAGAACATCTATCTTTCTTCTGATATCGCCAAGCACTATGTCCTGTGCGTCCATACGGCTCATTATCCTGCTGTTATCGGGTATCTGCAAACCTGAGACAAGACGTTCAAGCGCATCCAATCTTCGTATCAGCTCATCATCTGATGTCCTTTCAGGAAGAATATCTCTGAGTATCATTTTTTTATCGTTTTCGCTGAATTTATAAACAGATGTGATCTTCAATTTCATTAACCCCTTACCAGATATAGTCATCGCAAAAACTGTCAGTATAATCATATCACAAATGGACGTTAACTTCAATGATTTTATAGTTTTTTATTAAACATTTTACTGACACCGGGCAGTCTTTTTACAAGCTGTCCTGCAAGCAGGCCTATAAGCGCCCCTGACACAAGCCCGCTTATCCAGAGCGCAGCCAAAGTCCATGCGATACCTGACGTATTCAGCACAATCACAGCAACTATTATCTGCCCTATATTATGGCTTACTCCTCCGGCAATGCTTACGGGAACTATGCTGAAACATCCTGTTTTTTTCAGCAGTATCATCACCGCTGTGGAAAGCATCCCTCCGGCAAGACTGTATATCATAGCAGAAAAACCGCCGAACAAAAACGATATCAAAACAATCCGTACCACATTTATTGCCATTGAGCTTTTGCTGTCCATCATATAAAGTGCTGTAAGAACCACTACATTTGTCAGTCCAAGCTTCATTCCCGGCACAGCAAAAAAAGCCGGTATCTGAGATTCGAGATAACTGAGTATCAGCGCAGCAGCTATCATCATACCATATTCTGCCGTAATCAGGCTTACGCTGCGCTTGACCTTTCCCGGCTTGTATTTTTTCATACCGTCTTACCCCTTTGTCAGCTGTCTGTTATCAGCTGTCAGTTGTCAGTTATCAGTTATCAGTTATCAGTTATCAGTTGTCAGTTGTCAGTTATCAGCTGTCAGTTAATAGTAGTTAATAACTTACGACTTATGACTTATGACTTACAACTTACAACTGATATGTCATTCTCCGAACTCTGAGCCCTGAGCTATGAGCTATATCACTTGACAATGATGTCAACATCATCCTTATTCTGATTTCCGCTGCCGTCCGTTATTTCAACTACCAATTTATGAGGAAGGCAAATGACAGACTGTCCGGTACGGCTTATCCTGCCCATATTCATGCACAGACCGTCCGGACAGTCTGCGTCTTTTATGTACGCTTCACCATTTTCAATAACTATGGTATTTTTGCCGTACTCGTTATCAATAGACTTCACTGTATCCTGCGACAGAGAAAGCCTGTCAGTCACCTCGCCGTCTATGCGTATTTCCGCATATTTCCCGCTGCCAGTTGCCAAAAGCAAAAACAGTATCAGCAGCAGACCTGCCCCGGCAATAACGCTGACAAGTATTATATCCGCCTTATGTTTTTTTATTTTTTTCATCATTTATCCTTTTCATGCAGAAAAAGCTGACATTTCCTGCACGGTCAACCGCAGAAATCATCAGCTCATATAATCCTTCAGAATGCAGCGCACCCCATCGTAATTAGCATTTTAGCACATAAGACCATAAAAATCAAGACTATCAATTGGCAAATAAGCCAGCGTGACGCTGGACCCGCACCAGTCTTGCACTGCTTTCTTCACAATTCGCAGCTTCTATGAATCACGGGCGGTGCTATTCCA
>CACXDE010000293.1 GCA_902766305.1 uncultured Ruminococcus sp.
AGCTGATGATGATGGAAGAATTGAGTTCTATACTGAAAGACTTACAAAGTATGAATCACTCCGTTCAAAAGCCTTTAATCAGTGTCATGCCTGTGCATCTGCCCTCGGTCTGACAATTACCTCACGCTGTAAGCTCGTTGTACCAAAGCAGGATGAACCAAAGGAAAATAAATTCAGAAAATTTATGAATGAGGATACCGGATGAAAAATGAACTGCTGAAAAGCCTTGATACTGACTTGCATAGTGCCGCACTTTACGAGTAATGACCTGTGAGCGTTTTTTGGAAAGAAATAATATAATAAGCCGTTTTAAATAAAAATGGCTGAGAGGAGCTAAAAACGAAAATGATAGATACAAAGCTTTTGAAGGATATTGTTACGGTGTTGAATATGTCGGAGAGAGCGACGGTGTACAGTCAAGCAAAGAATGAATGATCGTGCGACAAAACACGCTGAGGACGTTGTTTCGGGCAAAGTACAGAGCGGCAGGCTGCATTTTCTTGCCTGTCAAAGACACCTGAATGACCTTGAAAGACAGGATACGGCAGATTTTCCTTATGTCTGGGATGCAGGGAAAAGTGAAAACATTCTGAACTTTGCGGAAACTCTTACTATTGCCGAGGGAATACAGCCGAAGCCGGTGCATCTGTTTGACAATCAGTGCTTTGATCTCGGTGTTCCTATGGGCTGGATAAAAAAAGGCGGCTACAGACGGTTCAGGCGAAGCTATGAGAGCATGGCAAGGCAGAACGGAAAGTCCTTCAAAAACGGTATACGGGGTCCTTATATTGCTCTTTGCAGCGGCTACAGATACGGCAAGCTTTTTACTGCCGCAACAAAAAAACGTCAGGCAAAGATCGCATGGGAGGAAATGATGAAATTCATCCTCTCTGATCCTGAGCTTGCCGAGCTTTTCAAAATTCAGGAATATAAATCCCTCATCACCTGCCTTGATACCTTCTGCACCATTGAGGCGCTGAGCAAGGAAGGAGGCCTGGATGACGGCTTCCGCAGTCCGTATGTGTCCATTGATGAGATTCATCAGATGAAGGACAACAAGGTATACAAGGCTCTTTACAACGGCACCAAAGCGCTCCCTGAAACGCTTGTTACAATGATAACCACAAGAGGCTTTAATCTTAACGCCTTCTGCTTTGAGATCGATAAACTTTGTCAATCTATCCTCTACGGCAACGAGACCGCAGAGGATTTTTTTGTAGATATTTACACTCTTGATAAAAATGACAAGCCCTTCGATGAAAGTGTATGGTACAAGGCTAATCCCGTTCTTCTGCATCCTGATAATCCCGCGTTCGGACGCAACCTTGAAACCTTCCGCAGTGATGCGGCTACTGCCCGCGCTATGGGCGGTGCGGAGCTTGCGGACTTCATGGTAAAGGCTCTTAACACATGGTACAGGAATCAGGATAATGAATTCGTTCCGCATGACAAGTGGAAGGAATGCGGTATTGATATGAGCTATGCCGACCTTAAGGGCAGTACGGTCAATATCGGTCTTGACTTATCCTCCGGCGGTGATCTGACTTCATGGACGGCAGAAACGGAATTCAAACCTGATGAATTTTTCATTGACGGCCATTCCTATATGCCCCGTGGACGCTTCGAGGAGCATATCATTACCGATACGGCACCATATGACGTATGGGAAAACGAAGGACTTATCACGGTCACAGGCGGTGAAACAGATTTTAAGAATGATTACGGATTTATTATCAGCGATCTGAAAGAATTCGTTGAAAGATTTGAGCTTAAAATAAACGGGATCTTCTATGATCCGCATAACGCTGACGGCATACTCGGCGAGCTTGAAAAATTCGGCGCACCTCTGATATCCGTTACTCAAAGCGCAAGAAATCTCAATGATGCGACCTGTGATATCCGGTATTTAGTCAAATCAGGCAAGTATCATTACAACTGTAAAAATGAACTGCTTTCCCACAGTTTTATCAATGCTGTCACTGTATCAAACAGCTTCGGAGAAATTAAAATCGATAAGGAACCCGGTAAAAGAAACAGCCGTATTGACCCGGTGGACGCTGCTATTGATGCACATTTCGGAACCCTCAAGGGTAAACAGCAAAAGCAAAAAGTTGATGTCAATTCAGAGCTTGCACGATATTTAAAAATTATGAAAAAATAGGAGTGAAAAAGTGTTTGAATTTTTAAGAAAAAAGAAAAAGAAAAGCTTTGAGCGTCAGGCAGTTGAGCTGAATCAGCTGCTGAAATTCCTCGGCATAGACGAAGGTTCAAATTCGGACAGACTATCAGAGGTCACTTACTTTACATGCCTTAAGGTTCTCGGCGAGGGACTTGCAAAGCTGCCTCTTGCCCTTCAAAGAGTGACCGAGGACGGAGGGAT
>CACXDE010000294.1 GCA_902766305.1 uncultured Ruminococcus sp.
ATAGCAATGGATTTCTGGGCAACGCTTGAGCATCAGATAAAATATAAGAAAAACGTCAATAATGACAGACTGATAAAAAATGAACTGAAAAGATGTGCGGACGAGATAGCATCCACCGACCTTTCAATGCAGACCATCAGAGAGATTTTGAAAGAAGTTCAGGTTCTTTAAAGTTCATTTAAGGTTGATGAGTATAATCATAAATGTGCAAGACACAAGGAGGTGAATACATATGGATCTCAGGCATGAAGTAAAACACGAGATCAATTATTCGGATATGCTTGTAATAAGACACAGACTTAGCACGGTTGCATATCCCGACCCATATTCCATAAACGGAAAATACCATATCCGGAGTCTGTATTTTGATAATCTGTCGGATAAGGCTCTTATGGATAAGCAAAGTGGTGTAAGCTTCCGTGAAAAATTCCGTATCCGGTATTATAACGGTGATACATCGATCATACATCTTGAAAAGAAAACAAAGATGAATCATCTCGGAAATAAACAAAGCGCTCCTCTTACCGCAGAACAGGCTCAAAAAATCGTAGACGGCGATATATGCTGGATGCTTGGCTTCCCGCATAGTCTTATTCAGGAGCTGTATTCAAGAATGCAGATTCAGGGCATTTTGCCTAAAACCATAGTCGAGTACACAAGAGAGCCGTTCGTTTATCCTGCCGGAAATGTGCGTGTAACCATTGATTATAACATCAGAAGCGGCATACGGTGTACTGATTTTCTGAATACGGAATGTATTACCGTACCAGTTTCACAAAGCATTATTCTTGAAGTGAAATGGGATGGTTTTCTTCCGGATATTATAAGGGATGCGGTTTCACTTCCAGACAGGCGTGGAGGTGCTTTTTCAAAATATGCCGCCTGTCGTATCTACGGATAATAAATAATTAACAGCGGCACTGCCGCAAAGGAGAGGTCATTATGACAAATTTCAGCGATATTTTTAAATCAAACTTTCTTGAAAATGTAACAAGTGTTAGCGTTCTTGATATGGCAATCGCACTTGTTCTTGCCTTTGGTCTGGGAATTTTTATTTTCCTTGTTTACAAAAAGACCTATAACGGCGTTATGTACTCCGCAAGCTTCGGAACAACGCTTGTTGCACTTACTATGATAACAACAGTAGTTATTCTTGCGGTTACGAGCAATGTCGTTCTTTCTCTGGGTATGGTCGGTGCATTGTCGATAGTCCGTTTCCGTACTGCAATCAAGGAACCGCTTGAAATAGCTTTTCTTTTCTGGTCTATAGCTGTAGGTATCGTGCTTGCAGCAGGTATGATACCTCTTGCCGTTATCGGAAGCGTACTAATAGGTATCATTCTTCTGTTTTTCGTCAACAGGAAGTCACATACCAATCCCTATATTGTTGTGATAAGATGCAGCGGTCATGAAAGTGAAGCGAAAGCAAATGATTTCCTTAAAGCTAAAGCAGAACACTGCGTTATTAAAAGCAAGACCGCTCAGAAGGGTGCTGTTGAGCTGAATATAGAGATACGTCTTAAGGATGACAATACAGATTTTGTCAACGAGCTTGCGGATATAGAAGGTGTTCAGAGTGCGGCACTTGTCAGCTATAACGGCGATTATATGGGATAAGGATGTGATACTATGTCATCTCACAAGAGTATAGATAGGATCTGTATCATAATTACAGCGTTTACAATTATCATAGCACTCGTATTCTGCGGATTTGTGTCGGTAAGTTCAAGTACCGTACATGCCATAGGCTATGAAAACCGTATTTTTGACAGAAGCAAAGTTCACACTATTGATATAGTAATGAATAACTGGGACAGCTTTATAGAAAGCTGTGAAAGCGAGGAATATTCTCCCTGTAATCTTGTTATAGACGGTGAAGCAGTAAAAAATGTCGGCATAAGAGCAAAGGGCAATACATCACTCAGCTCTGTAAAAAATATGAACAGCAGCCGTTACAGCTTCAAGATAGAATTTGACCAGTATGACAAAACAAAAAGCTATCACGGACTTGACAAGCTCTGCCTTAACAACATCATTCAGGACAACACATACATGAAAGATTATTTAGCCTATACGCTGATGTATGATTTCGGAGTTGATTCACCGCTTTGCAGCTATGCCTATATCACTGTAAACGGCGAGGACTGGGGGCTTTATCTTGCAGTTGAAGCTATTGAAAATTCCTTTCTGACAAGAAA
>CACXDE010000295.1 GCA_902766305.1 uncultured Ruminococcus sp.
AATATTTTTTTGATAAAAAATAGCACCGCCCGGTATTCATAGAAGTTGGTTTAAGAAAAAAGTAGTGTAAGACTGGTGCGGGTCCGGCGGCTCGCCGGATAAATAAATGATGATTTAAAAATATTGATTTTTTTCCTGATTTACGGTAGAATATAAACTATAAGGTGAACACTGACTTGTCAGGGGGGAGCATTTTGGACATAAAAAAAATACCCTTGCCGCATAATCATAATGAAAATGATAACCGTATTATTGAAGAAATGCCTTCGCTTGAAACTATTACTTCTGTAGCAGAAGCAATGAGTCAACTTGGAAATCCGAGCAGACTGCGTATCTTCTGGCTTCTGTGCCACTGTGAAGAATGCGTGATAAATATTGCTGCTGCAACCGATATGTCAAGCCCGGCTGTATCGCATCATTTAAAACTGCTCAAGGAATCCGGTCTTATCGTTGCGAACAGACATGGTAAGGAGATGTATTACAGAGCCGCTGACAGTGATATGGTGCTTAAGCTTCACCATACCATTGAAGAAATAGCCAGAATATCCTGTCCGAAATAAAAACAAAGGAGATGATCTTATGAGTTTCAGAAAATTCGTTCCTGTATTGCTTGATGCAGTAACTATTACGTTCAGCATAGCCATATTGGTACTTCATATTATCCAGTTGGTTCAAAATGAAGATTAAGGAAACTGTAAAATAATAATAAACATAAAACAGAGCCGACACGTAATCGTAAAAAACGAGATGTGTCGGCTCTGTGCTTTTATGGTAAACGACAAAAGTTTTTCCCTAACGTCATCCTGAGCTTAAGCAAAGGATCTTTTTCACAAAAGCAGCGTAATCGGAAAGATTCTTCGTCACTGCGCTCCTCAGAATGACAGAGAGTAGGAATTTTTTCAGACTGACAACAGGACTTTCTGAATAACGCTTACTATATGTGTTATTTATTATGAACAATACTGATCAATCCGTATTTCAGCTTCACACGTTCTAATTTATGAATTATCGGTTCTGCTGCAAGAAAAAGAAATACAGCTGTCGAAACTGCATGAACAGTATCGAGGGGCAGACCGGTCATATAAAAATAAACAACATTTTCATAGGTTGGTTCAATATGCGACATAAGCATGGCGGCAGGATCCATAATACCTCCGTATATTATCAGAGCAGCAAGAAAACCAAATGTGCAAAAAGAAAATTTATTTCTCGGAAAAATATTTCTTCCGAAGAACAGACCCGAAAGAAATCCTATTAGCCCCATACTGAACATCTGCCAGGGCGTCCATGGTCCCTGTCCGAAAAGTATATTTGAAACAAGCATTGAAAGCGATCCGATCAGAAATCCGGATTCTGCTCCTAATGCTGATGAAGCGATTATCACAACTGCGGTAAGAGGCTTGAACTGAGGAAACATATAAAAAGCCGCTCTTGCGGTAACAGCCATTGCACACATAACCGCTATCAATACCAGCTCTCTTGCACGTACGTGACGATTTTCAAAAATCAAAAAAAATGGAACTGTACATTCAAGCATTATCAGCAGAGATATAAAAAGATATTTTGTATCTCCAAAAAAAAATATACCGATAAAAATTGTTGCCGGTATTGCTGCAAATATGAGAACCAAAGCAGTAATTGTAAATTTAGCCGGCTGCTTTACCGGTCTTATAAGAATACTATTATTCTGCTTTGATCTTATTCCATGGAATATCAGTATTCCAGCTGACACCACCATTAATGCGGCAAATATCAAAACATTATCTGCAAATAACTCTGATCCAAATATTCCTGTAACCACTGCCGTTGAAATTATAAATACAGCAAATACTATCCCATAAAAAAACATCGAAAAAAAGGAATGCTTTTTTTTGCTAAGCTTTGTGCCGGAAGATATCTTTTTTTCTGAAAATAACGATGATACATTATCAGGCTTATTTATATTGCTATGATAAGTAATTGATAAGGCTTTGCGTATATCATCCACCGTAACAGCATTATGTATCACACCCTTTGACATACGTCTTGCCGGAGTTGTAAAAAAGCTGTTTTCAGAGAAAAATTTATCCGGTGCTGAAAAATCTATGATCTCACCCTCAGACAACAATGCGCATCTGTCCGAAAATTCCGCACAAAAATCCATATCATGACTGACGATAATAACACACATACCAGACTGTGCCAGTACCCGTATTATCTCCCCCATTTCGGCTTTAGACCTTACATCCATTCCTTTTACAGGTTCATCTAAAAGCAGAATATAAGGACTGCACAAAAGAACCTTTGCAAGCGCTGCCCTTTGCTGTTCTCCTCCTGAAAGATCATACGGATGATGCGTTCTGAGCTTTTCGAGACCGCATAGCTTTATTATTTTTTCAGTCATTTCATGTCTTTCAACCTCACTGACATCAGATGAGAGGACAGAATACAGATCTTTTTCTACAGTATCCATAAGGAAAAGCGACTGCGGATTCTGGGGAAGAAGCCCTGCACGTGCCGGAACATCTTTTGAACCGACAGTTACAGAACCGCTGTACGGCTCAAGTATGCCTGCTATTGTGTGAAGAAGTGTTGTTTTTCCTGTTCCATTGCTTCCCATAAGCGCAAGAACTTCACCGCTCCAGGCACTGAGCGAAATACCATTAAGAACATCCGGCATTTTTTTATCATACCGGAAAAAAACATTTTTGAGTTTTACTATCGGCTTTTCTTTTTCATTATGTGAATTGTATTTATGTTCAATTTTACAGAGTTCTTTTCCGCCAGCATAATTTTTCAGCCATTTTTTTCCTTCTCCGACTGTCATTGGAACTGAACCGCCGTTTTTTTCGCACAAAGCCGATATCCTTACAGATACAGGCATAGACTCAAACATAGGATGCTTGTCAGCTGATAGTCTGAGCGCAATTTCCTTTGGAGTACCTTTATGTAAAAGTCTGCCATTTTCAAGCACAATGATCTGATCTGACATAATGCAGACCTGTTCCAGTGAATGCTCACACATTATGACAGTTGTTCCAAATTCATTATGTATTTTTTTCAGCAGTGAAACAAAAACCTCCGCTGAAATTGGATCAAGCTGTGATATAGGCTCATCCAGTATCAGAACAGACGGTTCCTGTATCATAACAGAAGCAAGATTCAATATCTGTTTTTGACCGCCGGAAAGCTGGCTTATCTTTTTTTGTAAAATATCCGTCACTCCGAAAAATGCAGCCATTTCCGCTGTTTTGCGTCTGATGACATGAGAAGGTATCCCGAAATTTTCCAGACCAAAAGCAAGCTCATGCCATACCTTGTCAGTTACGCTCTGATGGTCGGGAGACTGCATTACAAAACCAATCTCAAAAGCCTGTTTCAATTCTTCAACCTCATCGAGCGGCATACCCCTGTACAGTATCGTTCCGCCTGATCTGCCATAAGGACGGAGTACAGTTTTCAGCTGACGAAGCAATGTGCTTTTTCCGCTCCCGGACAAACCACAGATAGTAATGAACTGACCTTCCTCTATAGAAAATGAAATATCGCTTAAAACATTTTCACTCTGATCTGTGTATGCAAAATTCAGATTTTCGATCTGATAGATCTCCATTTTCTATCCTCCATAATATCTATTGTCAAGGGTATAGTACAAAGTATAATAAAGCTTATATATCCCATAACTGTCATTATGCTGTGTTCACCCACAGAAAAATACGGATAATAGCTGTAATCCAAAGCGTTCGTATATACAGCTGCTGCAATTACTATATCACAAACTATTACCAGTATCAAAAAATACATATCCTTTGGATAAATTCGATAGACAGAATAGTTTGTTCTTTTTTTCAGACCATATCCCCTGCTTTGCATTGAATCAGCAGTATCCACAGAATTTTCCATAGCCCATTGTATCATTATTGAAAATATTTTTATGGTATTTTTCAACCTGTCTGTCATTCTGCCTTTTTTTGTATCACATCCAAGTGTTGACTGTACAGCCTGTACTCTGCGGAACTGTATTCTGAATTTTTCTGCAAAATTGAGAGTCATTGATATGAGCAGCGATATTTTCGGCATAAAATTTCCAAAAATACATATAATCTTGTCAGATGTGAATACCCTGTTCACGGTGTAAAACCATTTTATGATACATGATAGCATTACTGCCGCTGCGATACCAAAGAAGAAGGATTCCAGTGTCAGCGGATTCCCGTCCGGCAGATAAACAAGGGTTGTTACACCGTTATGACTTATCAGAGGATTTACTATGATTACTAATAAAGAAGTCGGTAAAGCAAATCTGATATTATTTATCATTGCCTTTGTTTTTCCGGTATAGATCATATATGCAAACGCTGATATAAAAGAAATACCGATAATTACTGGGTGCATTATTGTCATAGTCACTGCAAGTACAGAAATGAAAAAAAACAGCTGTACAGCCGGATGAGTTTTTATAAAACCTGTTTCCATATCATTCACCGCTATAATGATTTCCTATATCATCGCCAAGATCGCAGGTATACAGGAAAGCTACCCTGTCTCCGTCTGATAATTTGCTGTCTGAACAGCCTACAGCAGGAAATTTATCATTTATAGAGTACATCCATCCCGAAATGCTTCCGCAGTCGAACTCGTATAAATTAGCTATACCCTCAATATATGCACCGCCTGTCAGCGGTATTTGTGAATACTCTAAATGAATGCCGTTTTCACGGCAGACTCTTTTTAGCAAGTCAAAAGCGGATTCACCCTCTTCAAATGTCAGCTTTGTTTCAGCTAATATAATTCCGTCCTGCGGCAGTATTTTTCTTAACTTGTCATTAAGCTTTTCATTTTTTAATGCGCTTTCACAGCTTATTGTAAATGTGCAATAATTTACATAAGCAGAAGATTCTGAAACTGTTGTTTGTTCACTTAAAGACAGCTCGCTGGTATTATCTGCTGATGATTCAACTGACAATTCAGCAGGAGAGGTATTACCATCTTCCTCAGAAATAAAGGTGACTTCTTGCATTGTGTTTTCAGTTTTATGCGGCGACTGCGATATTTCTGAGCTTATATTATTTTTTTGACTGCTTTCCGTTCTGCTCTGAATTATACTGCTACCTATATTTTCTTCTGTATCTGAAACATCCGATTGAGTTTTATTCTCTGAAACAGAAGATACTGACATTTCTTTTACACCATCATCCGAAACAAACTGCTCCGGCATTGAAGATTCCGAGGAAATACTTTTTTCTTGTATCTCAGATGTTTTACTGATAATATCAGATACCTGATTCTGAGCCGGATCTGTTTTTGGTGTTCCGCCGGAAAAATAAGCAGCAGCTAAAACAGCTGATATCACTATAAATATCAATATGTAAGATTTATATTTGATAAACCAGTTTTTCATGTTTCACTCCCCGTACTAATGGAATGCTGTCAAAAAATTTTTTGCATACATAATCCGTACTGATATTATATTTGTTTTTTTAGGAAAGGGGTCTGGGGGATAACCCTTTGTTTTCAAACAAAGGGTTTCCCCCAGCAAATCATACCCGGAATATTAATTTTTCATTTTATTGTTTTGACCTCTTTCTGATAAGAGCAAGCACAGCTGCTGATGATATTATCATAACAGCAATGACTGCCCCATAACCGCTGTCACCCGTTGCAACAATAGGTGTTCCTGATACAGACGCAGCAGTACCGGCAGCCGTGCTGCTGTTTCCTACAGCTGATGACTGCTTGCTGCTCTGTTCCGGTAAAGAAGAAGTTGTTTTGCTGCTTTCAGTTTTTGAGACCTCTTCGCTGACAGCTTTTACATCAGTCATGTCATATAATGAAGTCTGCTTATTCAGAAAACGCTTGTAGCTGCAAAGTGCCTCATAAGCCTGCATAGTTGAAAGAGCATTTTTCTCTCCGTTCAGTGAATGTGAAAAATTCTTGTCATCTGAAATATAAAAAGCTTTCAGACCGTCCAGAGCGCTGAATCCGTTTTTGACAAATCGTTCATCTTTATCCGCATCTATACCAAGAGCTGAAAGAGCAATTATGACCTGTGAACTGTTTTCAGAATTTGGTTCTCCGTATGATGTATACGTGCCATCATCATTCTGCTTTTCAGAAAGCAAAGCAACAGCCTTGTCAACAGCCTCTTTAACATTACTGTCTTTGTTATAGTAAGGCGCAAGTGCCTGAATAACTATGCCTGTCATATCAGGCTCGTAATTATCTCCGAAAAATGTCCAGCCGCCGTCCTTTAGCTGTGCGTCAAGAAGGAAAGATATCATTTTTTCACGAGTGTTCTGAGTTTTTTCTTTGTCCGCAGCAGGAATATCATAATTCTTTGAATCTAATGCAAGCAGTGAATATGCTGCTCCGTTTATACCCTGTTTTACTGCAAAATCAAAATCAGAAAGAGCAGCTGTAAGATCCATATCATTCCATTTTGCCGGATCTTTTCCAAGTGCAGTCAGCACAAGAGTGTATTTTGCAAAATCTGTAGCATTCTTAGGAGGCGCAGTTTTAAATGACTTTGCAAGCTCAGAAAGATAACCATCCGCTTCATCTGATGAAAAAATACCTAAACGGCTTCTTGTAAGCACTAACCATTCATCACCGGGCATATAATTATTGTCAGCCGGTGTCAACTTTGAATTAAGATCAGACAATACCGAATCAGTATCAACCGAGGATTTTTCAATAATCTGCGATACCTGAGATGAAACCTCAGAGCTTACAGGAACATAACTGCTCTCATCTGAAGATCCATCTGTGCCGCCGGAAATATTTATTTTATATACAGTTTCAGTTACATCATCCGATATATATGAATGCCACTGCTTGTGACCTACTCCGATATAGATCGTATCGCCGTATGACATCTGTATCGGCTGAGTACGCTTATAATCTGTAGTATCATCATCAGGCGTATAGGCGTTTTTATATATTTTGAAACGGTATCCCTTATTTTCAACAGTAGGTGTAATTTTTACAAACTCTGTACCCTCAGGCAGCAGCAGTTCATATTCTGTCGTATCACCTGAAAAATCAGGAGAGAGCTTTCCGGTGTCTGTTTCT
This sequence comes from uncultured Ruminococcus sp., assembly GCA_902766305.1. GTDB lineage: Bacteria > Bacillota > Clostridia > Oscillospirales > Acutalibacteraceae > UBA1213. The sequence continues at coordinate 7,051 of CACXDE010000295.1, forward strand.
AATGAGGTGAGCTTTGTACTTGAAGACATATAATCATATCCGATATCTGCACCCCAGTTCAGGGAGTACGACAGAACAATCTCATCGCCGTTTTCAGGTTTTATCGTTGTGATTCCCCCGTTGCCGTACCAGTCATCAAAACCGACCATCCAGCCGCCCATTTTCGCTGTATCAGCACCGGCTGAAAGACCATTTATATCTGTAACATAATTATCCTTTGCGCCTGTCTGTGAATACCCGTGAGCAGATAAAGTTTTCTCCAGCAGTTCAACAGCTGATACACCCTCTTCAAACTCGACCCACTCATCAATAAGTGTTCCTTCCCATGCAGCGCCGTCTGCTGCACTGAATGTATTGTTCTCTACAACAATACGAACCTTTTTTTCTGTACCCTGAGCCTGCACAAAAAATGGCAGTCCTGCAAGTGCTATTGCTGCCGCTGTAGTGCAGGATAAAATTTTTACTCTTTTTTTCACTATTAAACCCCTCTTTATCATTATTCAGAAATAGACAGCGATCACACAAATGTTCTTGTGATAACAGCTTATCTTCCATATTTATTATACTAATTATTATAAATAATGTCAATACAGCCCACTAATCTTAA
>CACXDE010000296.1 GCA_902766305.1 uncultured Ruminococcus sp.
AATAATACGCTTCTTCGCGCGATAAAGGAAAGCCGGGAATTATATAAGTTTTTGAAAAAGAATCCCTATGAGATAGTTCATATACATTATACGACGCCGTTGAGATGTTTTTATCTTCAGGCTGCAAAAAAGGCTGGGGTACCTGTCAGGATATATCATTCACACAGTGCCGAAGTGTCCGGAAAATCAAAAATCAAGCTTCTGATATATGACAAATGCAGAAAGAACATTGCTAAGTGGGGCAATTACTTCTGGGCTTGTTCCAAGGCAGCAGCAAGATGGATGTACTCGGGCAAGGTGCTGGAGCAGTCAAAGGTCATATATAACGGAATAGATATAGATAAATTCAGATTTGATAAAGCAGCCAGAAATGAACTCAGAAAAGAGTTGGGGCTGGATGGAAAATATGTGATAGTACATACAGGAAGATTTCTCGACCAGAAAAATCATAGCTTTATAATAAAGGTTTTTGAAAGAATAAAGGAGAAGATGCCGGAGTCTAAGCTTCTTTTGCTTGGCACTGGTGAACTTGAAAATGAAATAAAGCAGCAGGTTAAGGATGCTTCTCTGACGGATGACGTAATGTTCCTTGGAGTTCGTTCTGATGTTAACAGAGTATTGAGCGCTGCGGATTGTTATATAATGCCGTCTCTGTATGAAGGGCTGCCTGTTGCTGCTGTAGAAGCACAGTGTGCAGGTTTGCCGTGCGTTTTTTCAAAAAATATAACTGATGAAATAAGGCTCACTGATAACACAAAATTTTTAGATTTGAATGAACCTATAGATAACTGGTGTGATGCCGTTTTGTCATTTAAGGATACAAAAAGGGAAGATACTTCTGAAAATGTAAGTAAAAGCGGTTATGATGTAGAGTATGTTGCGTCCGGGTTACAAAGATTTTATCTTGAACATCCGGGAGATTGATTTATGACAGGCAGCATATTGTATGAGTTTTGTAGATTTAAAGAAAGAGTTTTGTTGTTTACTATAATTGTATTAAATGCTGCTGTTAAGATCAGAAAATAACAAAGGGAGCTGTTTTTATAGATGTCCCGGCGAAAAGGAGAGAATAAATGATTATTTATTTAATTACCATAGCACTTACTACCTTTTTAGCTTGGTTATACGAAAACGTAATGAAAAAACAGAAAAAAATCGTGTTTGCTATAATGGTGATGATACCGGCGATAGTTTCTGGATTAAGAGGAGTTGGTACGGACTACCATTTGTATAATGAACGTTTTGAGCTGATGCAGAATGGTACCTTTAATATAGCAGAACTGAATTTGTTGTATGTTGTCATGCAGCTTTTTACCAGAATTGGATTTAGCTATCAGTTTTTTATTTTTCTGACATCTGTAGCAACCGTATTGACTGCATTTTATATAATTATTCAGTATGAACGTGAAATAAACCTTAAGTTTGGTGTACTTTCTTACATGCTGACATTCTACCAGATGTCGTTTAATATATATCGTCAGGTACTCGGATCGGAGCTTTTTATTCTGGCATTGTTGTTTTTGCTGAAGAAAAAAAATAAGAAAGCTTTCTGGATAATCTTTTTTTTAGCGGCTTTTGTCCATACGTCTATCATACCGTTTGCGTTGATATATTTTATTATTCCGTTGACTCAGCAAAGAAAGTTAGCAAGAAAACGCTTTACAGTATATATTTTGCTGAGTATTCTTGTTGCAGTTCTTCCGCTGATGTCAGAACTGCTTATAAAAGTTGCAAGAAGGTTGCCTCATTACGCGTTTTATCTTAGTAATTTTGAATATTCCGATATAGGTGTCGGTGTTTTCAGGTATATTATTCTTGCTGTTTTGCCGGCTATGCTTATTTACAGATGCAAAAATAGTGAAGATGATGTTTTAGTCCTGAATGAAGTCAAGACGTTTTCTTTCTTATCTGTAGTTGGAACGATATTATGGATGATGTCTTATATCTCTACAACTTATCTTTATCGTTTAGGATATATAAGCCTGATTGTTATGCCGATTATTCATGGATATATGATAAAGAGAATGAAAAGGGATAAGATTTATTTTGCTGTATCACTTGCAATAATTGCGGCTCTGTTATTTTTCTGGTGGTATGACTTTATTGTGCTTAACAGCGGTGATACATATCCGTATCATTTTTTCTGGCAGGATGCAGCTGAATTTGTTTGAAGCACGATGCCGTGTGATCTTAATGGGAGTTGAACATTTTGGAAAATAGTGAATATGTATTGACAGTTTATTGTTTAGTATATAATCATGCAAAATATGTCAGAAATACGCTTGAAGGCTTTGTAAGTCAGGAAACAAATTATAAATATGAAGTGATTGTACATGACGATGCTTCAACTGACGGTAGTCAGGAGATTATAAGGGAATACGCTGAGAAATATCCGGATATTATAAAGCCTGTTTTTCAAAAAGAAAACCAGTATTCAAAAAAAGTCGGAATATATAAGACATTTATTTCACCTATGATATCGGGTAAATATGTTGCAATATGTGAAGGCGATGACTATTGGTGCGATAATAATAAGCTTCAAAAACAGATAGATTATATGGAGAATCATCCGGAATGTTCTTTGTGCGTTCATAACACCGAAATGATAAAGGAAAATGGTAAGGGTTTAGGTATTCTATATAACAACAGTAAAAAAGAGGAAGACTACACCGTTCAGGAAATAATAGAGTGCGGCGGAGGCGGTCTGTTTCATACAAGTTCTTTTATGTATGTCAAGGAATT
>CACXDE010000297.1 GCA_902766305.1 uncultured Ruminococcus sp.
AAGCCCGTACAAATACGCTTACTACTACAAAAAGTCAACAGACGGCAGCTATACAAAGCTTATTATATCAAACGGCTCTGCATATGTTACAAATACATCGGCAGTATTCAAGCCGGCATCAGCAGGAACATATGACATAAGAATAAATGTCAAGGACAGCAATGGTACGACAGCTTCTAAGGAATTTAAGCTTGTATGCGGAAATGCGCTGGTCAACAATTCAACTATCAGCGCAAGTACGGTAAGTTCTGATGAGTACTTCACGATCTCAGCTAAGGCAAGCGGAGGTACAAGTCCTTACAAATACGCTTACTACTATAAGGAAGTCGGTGACAGCACTTATTCAAAGCTGTATGAAGAAAACGGTTCGGCGTATGTAAGCTATAATGCTTTTCAGGTGCAGCTGTATGAGGGAACTTACGATATAAGAGTAAATGTAAAGGACGCAAACGGAACGGTTGCAATGAAGAATTTCAGGATCACAGTTACCTGACAAATAACTAAAAACACAAACGGCGTGACGGTTTTCTATTGAGACCGGTCACGCTGTTTGTGTTTATATGGGTTATTATTCTTCTGTATGAAAATGGTCGTATACAGCCTGTGCGGCAGGCAGCGTCATTCCTTTTACGCCGAGAAGCTCTTCTATTTCTGCTTCCTTGATACGTTTCAGAGATTTGAATGTAGTCATCAGTGCCTTTGCTCTTGTATTGCCGATGCCCTCGATTTCAGTCAGGGAAGAGGAGAAGCTTCGTTTGCTGTGTTTCTGGCGGTGATAACCGATGGCAAAGCGGTGTACCTCATCCTGTATTGATGAAACGAGGGTAAATGCCCGTCTTTTGGACTGTATGGCTATTTCGTGTCCCTCATCAGTTATTGCTCTTGTGCGGTGATGGTTGTCCTTTACCATGCCGAAAAGAGGTATGTCAAGCCCGTATTTTTCTAAGACAGGACGTACAGCGGATACCTGTCCCTTTCCGCCGTCAAGAAGTATCAGATCCGGCAGCTGTCCGAACCCCAGACCGCTGTCCGGATTTTTGTAATATTCCTTTATCCGTCTTTCCATGACTTCATTCATCGAGCCGTAATCATCCTGACCGGCAAAGCCCTTTATCTCAAAGCGGCGGTAGGATTTTTTGTACGGTCTGCCGTCCTTGAAAACGACCATACCGGCGACATTATCGCTTCCGGCATGATGTGATATGTCGTAAGATTCTATCCATCGCGGAGCTTTTGAAAGCCTTAAAAGCTTTGCAAGCTCGTCAAGCGCTGTAAGCTCGTGTCCTAAATGTCCGTGGCTTTGCGCAAGACGTTCAGCGGCGTTTTCACGGCTCATTTCAATAATCCTCATGTTCTCGCCCTTCTGAGGAATACTGAAGCGGACAGAGAGACCTCTTTTTTCGCTCAGCCACTGGGTAAGCAGTTCCATGTCCTCAGCTTCACCGTCAAGAGCGATTACAGGCGGTATTCTGTCACGAATGGTATAATACTGCTGTATAAATTCTGCCCTCATAGAAGGGATATCCGGGTCTTCTCCTACGTTTTTAATAAGAAAGTCCTCTTTATCGAAAAGCCGTCCGTCACGAAAACGTATAACGGCAACACAGGCATCATTATTTTCAGTCATTACGGAAATAGCATCCTGTTCTTTTATCTTGTTCTCTACTACATTTTGCTTTTCGCTTATCTTTTTTACAGCGTTTATTCTGTCACGGAACTTTGCAGCAAGTTCAAATTCAAGGTTTTCAGCAGCCTCGTTCATTTTTTCAGTCATAAACTTTATGCTGTCGCTGTCACCGGAGCGGAGAAAAGTCATTGCACTTTCAATGCTTTCATTGTAATCCTCAAATGATATTTTTCCGGCACAGGGTGCGCTGCACTGCTTGATGTAATAATTCAGACAGGGACGGCCCTTTCCTATATCTCTTGGGAATACCTTGTTACAGGAGGGCAGACGGAATATCTTTTTTGCTTCATCTACTGCATTCTTCGCATACCAGGCGCTCATATAGGGTCCGAGGTATTTAGCACCGTCATCCGCCATATTCATCTCAAAGCTGATGCGTCTCCATTTGTCGTTTGAAATGCGTATATAGCTGTAGCCCTTGTCATCCTTGAGAAGTATATTGTATTTTGGCTTGTGTTGTTTAATAAGGCTGCATTCAAGCACGAGAGCTTCAAATTCTGTTGAACATATGATATAGTCGAAATGGTCAACATTTGCGACCATCTGTCTGACTTTTTCAGGGTGATTCCTGTCCGAACCGAAATACTGGCTGACACGGTTTTTCAGAGCCTTTGCTTTGCCTATATATATTATTTCATCATTTCTGTTTTTCATGATGTACACCCCCGGCTTAAGGGGAAGGTGCATAGCCTTATATCGTAATTCATTAATATCCATTTTTTACCTCATTCTGCTGGCAGCGGAAATAAAAAGAGTGTCCATAACCGGTAAGTCATGAACACTCTTAGCTATCGAACAAAACTGAATTACTCAGCAAAGCCGGACTGTACAAGCTTGATAAGACTCTCAACAGCAGCTTCCTCATCTGAACCGTCAGCAATAACCTTGATATTGGTTCCGCCAACAATGCCGAGTGAAAGAACACCGAGAAGGCTCTTTGCATTTACTCTTCTCTCTTCCTTCTCAACCCAGATAGATGATTTGAATTCATTTGCCTTCTGAATAAAGAATGTTGCCGGACGAGCATGAAGACCAACCTGATTCTGAACCATTACTTCCTTAACATACATAGCTAAATCCTCCTTATAATAAGTAAACCCCAAAACATATAACTGCAGCTAATCATATATCAATCATATGCTGTTTAGCTACTTGTAATTATAACACAATTTAGAATATGGTCAACAGTTTTTCCGTATTTTTTTTGTTTTATACGATTTGTTATGGTTTTAAAGACTTATTTTTTGTTCATAATGACTAAAATGTGGAAAGATTTTATTGTTTGAGCACTATCAAAAATTCTCTACGGGAATAATATTTATAAATATACATTAATAATAAATATAATTTCATTATGTACTGGAAAGTATTGCTAAAACATTGCCCGAAAGCCTAAAAATCATCAATCTGCTGTATTAATTCTTTCGTGACAAAAAAATATTATTTAAATTACCTATAGACAAACAGAAAAATACGACTATAAAATGTTTTGAATTATTAACAAATTGTAAACTTATATTCATAATTTACAATTTATTGACTATATTTTTCATAACAGCTGATTTTACGCCAGCGTATTTTGTATAAAAATTAATATTATAGGCACTTATTAGTACAAAAATGACATCACGGCAATAATTCGGGTCTTTTTTTCCTTGTCTCTTCAAGGGATTTTTCCCTGCGCCATTTTTCTATATTTGCGTGATGTCCGCTGAGAAGAACCTCCGGAACTTCTTTCCCTCTCCATACTGCCGGCTTTGTGTACTGAGGGTATTCAAGAAGACCGTCAAAGTGGCTTTCATCAGAAAAGCATATATCATCCGAAAGAACTCCCGGTATCATACGGCTTACAGAATCTGCAAGCACAAGAGCCGGAAGCTCCCCGCCTGTCAGTACATAGTCTCCGATAGATATTTCCTCGTCAATAAATTCGTCTATCAGTCTCTGGTCCACACCCTCATAATGACCGCATAGTATACATATGCTGTCAAGCTCAGCAAGCTCCTTTATACGCTGCTGATTTAGTGTTTTGCCCTTCGGCGACATATATATGAAATGCGGTCGTTTATCAAACTTCTGACATATGTCCTCAAAGCACAGGGCTATAGGCTCAGCCTTCATAAGCATACCCATACCGCCCCCATAGGTGGAATCATCAACTCTTTTGTGCTTGTCAAAGGCATAATCCCTCAGCTGGTGGCATTCTATTTCTACCGCACCCTTTTTCCGTGCCCTGCCGATAATGCTTTCGCTCATTACAGCCTCGCACATTTCAGGAAACAGGGTAATTATATCAATTCTCATCTTCAAACAACCCGCCTATTATCTTTGTATTGATGTAAACCCTTCCGCCGTCAAGGTCTATCTCGGGTACGACCTCGGGAATTTTGGGGATAAGATGGTCTTTTCCGTCCTTTGATATCTGGTAGACATCGTTTGCGCCGGTCTGAAATACATCTGTAACCCTGCCGTAAACCTGTCCGCTTTCGCAGTCAACTGCTTCAAGACCAATTATATCCTGTACGAAATAAACTCCCTGAGGCAGCTTTACATCCTTTCTGTAGATGTATACAACAGTTCCCCTCAGCGTTTCCGCCTCTTCCGGAGTATCTGTTCCTTTGAATTTGACAATGACAATATTTTTCTGTACCCTTGCTTTTTCTATTTTCAGTTCGTTATCGTTTTTGTCGAACAGTCTTTTGAATCTGCTCAGAAATTCCGGGCTGTCACACCATGGATCTATTTTTACTTCACCCTTAAGACCGTGAACGCCCACGATCTTTCCGGCTTCAAGATATTCTTTTTTCATACACTACTCCTATCAGCTAAAAAAACAGGAGAACCGA
>CACXDE010000298.1 GCA_902766305.1 uncultured Ruminococcus sp.
TGCGCACCCAAATCAGTCTTGCACTACTTCATTGTAAAACGTAACATTTGTGAATCGTTCTTTGCGCCAGTGAATTTACGGACTAGCACCGCCCGTGATTCATAAAAGTTACGACCAAGAAGAAAGTGGTGAAAGACTGGTGCGGGAGTGCCGGCTCGGCACTAGCACTGCCCGTGATTCATAGAAGCTGCGAATTGTGAAGAAAGCAGTGAAAGACTGGTGTGGGTCCAGCGTCACGCTGGCGCCGGTTTTAAATAAGTCCTTGACATTCCTCCACTAAAGTGGTAGAATATACGCAGGCAAAGGATAGGCAATGACTCATGTCAAAAAAACATCCCCCGTACATGCTGTGAACGTGTACGGGGGACTGCCTTTTATGTACGAAGGCAGGCTAACACCTTAGGCCGGTTACCGATCAATCATCTCCATCCAACCATTTGCATATGTAGTAGGCTACTACACTTGCCAAAACGGAGATGATAAAGGATAAGCTTAAACTCATTGTCAAACCCCCTTCCTGTACCTGTATAGGAAGCGGTAACAGGTTTATTATATCATATCCCGACAAAAATGTACACTTTTTTCTGAAAAATATAATTGACAAAACTGCTAAAAAGCACTATTATGTAATCATCGTACAATCTGCTTCATACCAGTATACTATTTGTATAATCTACTTTTTGTATAATAAAGGAGCGTGACATATGAAAAAGTGGGAAAGCTTACCCCAGAAGTTTCAGAACAATGATGTAAAAGAATATTACGATATTCTAAAAAAAAGAGGTGCAAGCCTTGTTATCAAGAGAATATTTGATATCATTATAGCTATTATTATCACAGTCATAGCCGCACCATTCATGCTGATAATTGCAATATGGATAAAGCTTGACTCGAAAGGCCCTGTATTTTTCAGACAAAGACGTGTCACCACCTACGGACGTGTTTTCAGGATATTCAAATTCCGCACCATGGTAACTGACGCAGAAAAGAAGGGTACACAAGTCACCGTTAAGGGAGACAGCCGTATCACAAAAGCAGGCAAATTCCTGCGAAAATGCAGACTTGACGAGCTGCCCCAGCTTTTTAATGTTCTTATCGGAGATATGAGCTTTGTGGGAACACGTCCTGAGGTAGAGCACTATGTTGACCGTTACACAGATGAAATGAATGCTACTCTGCTGATGCCGGCAGGTATCACATCGCTTGCAAGCATTAAATTCAAGGACGAGGAAAAACTGCTGGACGGCGCAGAAGATCCGGATGAAGTATATGTCAATTCTGTTCTTCCTCAAAAAATGGTATACAATCTGGAATATATACGCAAATTCAATTTCTTTTATGACATCAAGCTTATGTTCATGACCTTCTGGGCAGTTATTCATTAACAGTCGTCAGTTGAAAGTTGTAAGTTGTCAGCTATATAACTTATAACTTTCAACTGACAACTTTTTATTTGTGAGGTGTATTTGTCACCTCATCAAGAATATTACATATAGATTATTAAAAAGCATTATAGTTTTATATAAACATATTGCATTTTTTATGTGAAAAGTAGTATAATAGTAAGTAGTAATGTTTATTACAGATTTTTAATATACAATTTATTGTTGCAGTGCGGCGAGGTGATATTTATGGAAAAATCATTGTTTTTTGACTATGCAGCTATGGTGATCGAGCTTGTTCTGCTTGGGTCTATGCTGCTTAAAAGGATGACAAACGGTAAGCTGAACCGTGCATTTATTGTTATGGTATCCGTTGCTTTGCTTACGGATGCTATGGATATTCTTGCTGTTTCGTATGACAGGTCGCCAGGGTTATTTATCACAGAAAAAATGATATTTCATACCCTGTATCTTCTGCTTCGTGCCTTTACGTCATTTTTCTGTCTCAGCTATGTAATCATGATAACCGACACATGGTTCAAGGCGATGAAAAATACATTTAACAAGCTGAGGATATTTCTTCCGATTGTGATAGCTGTTGCTGCAATGGGGATAAATCTTTTCACGCACCAGACATTCTATATAAGCGATACAGGTGAATACATAAGAGGTCCGCTTTTCTTCATGCTGTATGTCATAAACGGATATTATGCAGTATACCTGTTCTGCAAGGCCTTTATAAACCGCCGGACGCTGGGACCGACTACGCTGATTTATATTTATTTCGGTTCAATGCTGATTATGTGTGCAGCTGCTGTACAGTTCTTCTTCCCCAATATTCTGATAGATATGTTTGCCAATGCGACAGGTCTTCTGTTCCTGTTTATCATGATACAGAGACCAGAGGAGATAACGGACAGCGAAACCGGACTTTTGAAGATGTCCGCATATGACCGTAATATTGCAACAAGCCTGAAAATAAAGAAGCCTGAAACTGTCATTATGATACAGATAACCAATTACTCCGTTCTGCGTGATATGCTGGGTTACAGAAATTCAGTTTGCCTGAAAAGAATAATTTCTGATAATATAATGCGTATACTGAAGGATAATAAGGTACAGGGCGAGGTTTATTATACGGAAACGGGAAATTACCGCATAGTATTAGAGGGAAAGCACTCCCAAAACGCTGAGCTTATTGCAGAAAATATTAACGAACAATATAAGAATCCGTTAAAATACAATGAGCTTCATCTTAATCTCATTGTATGCGTATGTATCGCACGGATTCCGGATGATATTGACAATCTTGAGGTTCTGATAGCTCTCGGGAACGATCTGAAAAATAATTATTCAGGAAATGTTCTTTACGCTTCAGAGATAAATAAAAGAAACAAGTATAATGTAATGCGTGATATTGAAAGTATTTTAGATGATGCAATTGCGTCTGACAAATTTGAAATGTATTATCAGCCTATATATTCAACAAAGGAAAACCGCTTTAATTCTGCGGAAGCGCTTCTCCGCCTTCGTACAGAGAAATACGGCTTTATTTCTCCTGAGATATTTATTCCGGCAGCCGAGAAAAGCGGGCGTATCCATAAGATAGGTCAGATAGTAATGGAGCAGGTTTGCGAGTTTATTGGCAGCAATGAATATTCTCAGCTTGATCTTGATTATATCGAAATAAATCTTTCGCCTGCCCAGTGCATGGAAAATAATCTTGCGCAGAATATGATATCCATAATGAATAAAAATCACGTTCATCCCGATCAGGTAAATCTTGAAATAACAGAAACTGCGTCAAACGAACTGCTAAATTCAGTAATGGATAATATTACAGCCCTTCACGATGCCGGAATAAACTTCTCGCTTGATGATTTCGGCACAGGCTATTCCAATATGACAAGGATAGCGGCGATGCCTTTCCGAATCATAAAGTTAGATAAGACCTTCACCCAGATAGACAATAATCCTAATCTTATCATTGTCCTTGAAAATGTCATTAAAATGATAAAGGCTCTCAATATGAAGGTTGTTGTTGAAGGAATTGAAACAAAGGAGCTTGTAGATATATTCTCTGATATGGACTGCGAATATATTCAGGGGTATTATTATTCAAAGCCGCTGCCTAAAAAGGATTTTATTGAATTTATCATGTCACGCAAAGCCGGCTGATAACCTTATGACAACCCGGAGCAGATGCTTCGGGTTGTTTTTATAAATAATAAGAAAAAGGGCTGCCGAATCCCTGTCAGGGGGTGTACGGCAGCCCGGAACATTTTTATTATTATTTATTCATAAGCTCAGCTATCTTCTTTTCAAGACCTGCTGCATCCAGACCAAACTCAGCCAGAAGACCAACAGCCGGACCGCTGTGACCATAGGTATCTTCAATACCTACACGGTATACAGGTACGGGGCAGTTTTCTGCTGTAACAGCAGCTACAGCCTCTCCCAGACCGCCTATAATATTATGCTCCTCAATCGTAATGATCCTGCCTGTTTCCTTCGCAGCCTTTATGATAATGTCCTTGTCAATTGGCTTTATGGTGTGCATATTAATAAGACGTACACTCTTTCCCTGAGCCTTTAAAGCTCTTACTGCCTTGAGTGCTTCATACACAACAAGACCTGTAGCTATAACAGTTACTTCATTGCCGTCCTCAAGTGTGATACCCTTGCCTATCTCAAAGCTGTAGTTATCGGGATCGTTGAAGGTATCAATAGCAAGTCTGCCAAGTCTGATATATACCGGACCATTGTACGCATACGCTGCCTTTGTTGCCTCGATCATCTCATAGTGATCTGCCGGATTAAGAATTACCATTCCCGGAATAGTTCTCATAAGCGCCAGATCCTCACAGCACTGGTGTGTAGCTCCGTCCTCTCCGACAGATATACCGGCATGAGAACCTGCTATCTTAA